>CANFCA010000026.1 GCA_947445045.1 Gallionellaceae bacterium | reverse complement strand
TTCCGCTACAAGCTGCTGCCGGTATTTGCCAATCTGCTGGCGGAAGACAAGGCTATGACCGCGCTGATGCAAAAACACCGTGCGCCTTATGAAGCTAAGCTTTCAGAAAAACTGGCGACTACCGACGGTCTGTTGTATCGACGTGGTAATTTCAACGGTAGCTTCGATCAGCTGATACTTGATGCGTTGATGAAAGAAAAAGATGCACCCATCGCCTTTTCGCCAGGTTTCCGCTGGGGTACCTCATTGCTGCCGGGTTCATCCATCACCATGGAGGACTTACTCAATCAAACGGCTATCACCTATCCGTACACGACGGTCACCGAGATGAGCGGCGCACAGATCAAAACGGTGCTGGAAGACGTGTGTGACAATCTGTTTAACCCCGACCCCTACTATCAGCAAGGAGGCGATATGGTGCGTGTGGGCGGTCTGGAATACACCTGCGAACCGAACGCTGCGATGGGTGAACGCATTCAGGATATGCGTCTGGACGGTAAGCTGCTGGATGATAATAAGACCTATAAAGTGGCGGGCTGGGCACCTGTATCGGAGGCTGCTCGCGACAAGGGAGGCGAGCCGATTTGGGATTTGGTCGCGCGCCACTTGCGCGCCGAAAAAGTGGTTAAGGCAACTACTCCTAACGTGCCTAAACTCAAGGGTATAGCAGGCAATCCGGGCATGATTTGAAACCAACCAAAAGGAATTATCATGAATACAATCCGTACTCTTTTCGCGCTACTGTTAGCGTTGATGTTGCAAACTGCAGTCGCTGATGAGTCGGCAGCAGGTATCAGTTATACCGATGTTAAACTGCAAATCGCACGTATCCAAATACAGGATAGCGTCAGTTTCGACGATGCAGTGGAGTCGCTCAAACTGCGTGCCAATCAACACAATCTTAAGTTTGTCGGGGTCAATCAGCTATACAAGGAAATCGCGGCACTCACAGGAAAGCCGGCAAAACGCATGGAGATATTTAACTTCTGCGACGGACTAACTGCAAACAAAATGCTGACAGCCGATCCGCTGATGATCGCTTTCATGCCATGCCGGATAGCGCTGCTGGAAGACAAAGACGGAAAACGCTGGGTTATTTCTATGATGATGGATATCAAGTTGATTCAGGCGATGCCTGAGGACACTCGGTTAAGCGCAGAACATGTTATGTCCGCGATGAAAGACATGATGGTGGCGGCAAGCAAAGGAGATCTCTGACCTGCGAGTGCGTGAGTGTTATTTCAAACGGTGGCTTTACAGACTCCTGATTATTCCCATTCCAATATTGGAAAAATAAGCGCGACATTACGTCGGTTGATAATGTCGAACAGTACCCATTTTTTATGTTCGGATTGCGCCGCCGTCGAGATGGTTTGTTCGATGCTGTCACCGTGTTTGATGGCGCTGCGCACATCGGTAAGCAGAACGGATAGATAGTGTTTTTCATCATCCAATGCTGAAGATAAGTTGGTTACCACTGTCCCATGACCCGGAACCACGCGTGTTGCTTGAGTCTCGCGGAGTTGCTCAATGACCTTGAGCCAAGCAAACAGATCACCATCAATGGATGGCGTGCGTTCAACGAATAACAAATCGCCAGTCCAAAGTGTATTGCTCGAAGTGTCGAACACGGTAAGATCAGAAGGGCTATGTGCTGCGGGATATGGCGTTAGGCGTAGCGTGCGCCCACCCAAATCAATCTCGCTTGTGGCGGTGATGGGCATCGTGGGTGGTATCAATTCGGTACCAGCCGCATCCGCACCTACCCATTCTGGCTGATTGCGCAAATAAGCGTCCTTGCGTTGTGCCATGAATCCAGCCAGCTTGCTGTGTCCAACAAAAATCGGATGATCTTGCTTGAAAGCAGCATTACCCAAGACATGGTCAGGATGGACGTGGGTATTGATTACGTAAAGGATAGGGAGCTTGGTGAGGCTGCGAATGGCCTCACGCAATTGACTGCCAATTTTTGGCGAGCCACCTGTATCGATTACAGCCACCCCTTTGTTGCCTATGATGAAGCCAATATTGCAAATGTCACCGCCGTAGTCGACATTGATATCTTTATGCACCCCATGATGGACATATACACCGGGTGAAATTTCTTCTACAGGCAGCGCAGATGAAAGCGCAAGCGTAGGAAAAAACACCAACAGCAGTAGCAATAATTTTGGCATAAACGCTTTGCAGTTAGAGTTGTGTGCCCAGCTAGATTTTTGTGATTCTTTCCATGTAACGCGCACGATATAGTAAGCGTGGTTTGGCAGGATCATCGGTAAACGCAGAGCGGTCATGGAGCACGTTGTTGCACAGTAGCCCCATGCCGGGTTCGAGGTGTGCGCAATGGATGTGTGATAAATCAGAAGCGAGCAGTTTTTCTAATGCGGCGACAGCCGCTAGTGTATTAGCGTCTTGCTTCCATTCTATGCTGCGAGTGCGTGCGGTATAGCGCATGTGCAAATTTCCAGAGGCATCGAGTGAAAAAACTGGCCCGCTTTGGGCAGGGCGTACGCCGTCTGTTTCATCCACTCGTTCAGGTATGGTCATGGCATCCTTGGCTGAAAGCGCATAGATATGTAGCGGGTCTAGGTCACGCAATAGCAAGTAAGCCATTTCGTGATCCATCAGGCGATTTTCGCCCCCACTAACGGCAGGGCGCACGCAATGCAGCAGCATGGAACGGATAGTGCGCTCTGGTGGATTGTAGTAGCCATCGGTATGCCATTTGATGGCGTGATCCGTATAGGGGATGTAATGCTGGCGTGTGCCATTATCAATCACTCGAATTTCTGAAATACCGTCTTCACCCGCTAGCCAATTGGCATCAAGGTGCTCTAGTCCGAATCGTTTGCCGAAGCGTTGAACCATGTGCTCGTCCATTGCAACTTGGCTAGCGTAAATCACCATGTTGCTGCGCTGGCAACGATCCAATAGCGCGGCATGTTCGGACGAAGTGAGATCGAGTGGATCTTTGATCTCGACAATCAGCTCATCAGTGTTGATGATGGCGTTAGCCAGTTTTTGATCTCGCCAGTGCAGATAAGCGGTAGAGTTGTCGAGATTAAAAGGGCTTTGCATGAGCATCGGTGAAGCTTAATCGCCGCTCATGCGTTTGCGAGCGCTTGGCTGTCTTGGTTCAGCTTCAAACAAATTACGCATAGTGTTCTCTACCATATCGATAGCCCCAGGCGCTTCGATACTCATCATCTGATCGATGACCCATTCGACATCTTTTTCATCCATGACTTCGCGCATGCAGTAGGCCAAGTAGCGGGTGAAAGCAAACTCAGGGCCATCGATACCGTAATTGAAATCCGCATACTCTCCAGCACGTTGGTTGAGTTTGTCGATGAAGTTCTGCTTGTGTTCAGCGATGCTGTTACCCATCAATCGGCTTTGATTTTCCGCTAAGGTTTCCGCAACACGGTTGGCCAATACGCTGGTAAATTCGAAACGAATTTCGGCGGTTAATTGGTGATAAGCGATTCGGTCAGCCACCTGAATTAAGAACACCAGAAATTCGGTGAGGAATAAAAAATATTGCGAACCGATGGCGATTTCGAAGTTCGCCTTGCGGGTGTTTTTAAGTGCGTTGTCGGCAATGCGCCAAATAGTAAAAGCCAATGCGCCGGCGATTTCTTTTGACGTTTTTTCACGATCACTTTTGAACCATTGGCTTTTGATGCGCATATCAGTTGGGTCGGAAGTTGGCGTTAGCCCTTTTGCAAGAAAAACTCATATTCACCCGTCGCTACTTCGACTGTGTCGATGATTGTAACGTCAGTCATGCTGGCCCAGCCGATGATGTCGGAACGGATGCCGGGGCAGTTGCTGATGAGCTTGAGGACTTCGCCAGATTTCATGCCGTTTAATAGTTTCTTGGCTTCCACAATAGGGCCGGGACAAAGTACGCCACGTATATCAAGTATCACGTTCGACTTACATTCAGTTCCTTTGCCCTTCATGATGTAATAACCAGTGCCACCATCAGGCATAGGTTCGGTTTTTAATACCTCATTGTTGGTTTGTTCCGCCCAAGAAAAAAGATCGTCCTTGGTGCCAGGACAATCAGAGACCAGCAGCAATATTTGCTCATTTTTTAAATCATCAACTACGCGCTTGGCACCGAGTAGCGGCGCTGGGCAGGAGAGGCCGCGCATATCCAGTTTGATGTTGGCGTGCAAGTTTTGAGTATTCATGTTGGTTATCCTATTAATAATTGTAGCCTCGCCGTTTCAATAGCCGCCCTTACCATAAGGCTGTGGTAGGCCGGCAACTTTTGCTCCTTGCTTGGCAGGACCAGTAGGGAATAAATCATACAGTGCTTTGCTATCTGCCTCTGGCCAGAATTCATTCACACCTTTCAGCATATTGCGGAAATTGGGCGTATGTCCATGCTCGCGATATTGCTCGCGCATGTAATTGATGACTTGCCAATGCTGCGGTGTAAGCTCGATACCTTCCGCCGCCGCGATGGTGGTTACAATTTCATCGCTATAGTCGGGTTCTAGTAAATAACCATCAACATCAGTTTCAATTTCGTTTCCTGCGACTGTGTATCCCATGAGTATTCTCCTTGTTTAATTAATCGTCACTTAACCCGGAAATGACTTTGTACGGTATGAAAATGCCACAACCAAACTGACGGTTTCCACCCAAGCCCGCATATTGTAATTGCAGTGAAGCATCCGGTTTTAGATCATGGATCACCAAGCTATACCCTTGTATGGATTGTTGTTCATCGTTGATGGCGTGACGTTTGCCGCAGATTAAATTAGCTGTGATCTCCATCTCACTTAACTGCTTCTTGATGTCTTCCATGAACAGCACTTCGTCGTTATCACCCATGACCAGTTGGCCGTGTAGGGTGGGGAAGGGCAGTATCGCGCGCGATTTATAGTTGCCAATTGGTAGTGAGTTGAAACCTAGCTGTAGCGTGCTACCAGACAGGCTTGCGGCAATCAGCTCGGCGACTGCTACTGGCAAGCGCAGTACCAACTTTGTGCGCTTTGTGAGAAAGATACCTTCTTTATTTTCTGTTGCGCGTAACGGTAAAATGCCCACGAACTTTTCTGTCGTGAGTTGAGGTGAATGTCGCAGCAGCGCCTTCCATAATGCGAAAGGATAAGTGCTGGGCAGTGTCGTACTTTCAAGGTCGAACACCATGTCGATCATCTCGGGTATTTTAAAGGCCATCGGACATATTTTTCTGAGAGTTTGCCCAGCTTTGCATCGCAGTTGCCCACTGTTCTGCTGTAGTCGGGTCTATGTCAAAAATTGTAAAACGCTTGCCTTCACGTATGCGAATTCTCATCAAGCTCATTCCGCCCTCGACGTGATCGATTTGCTGTAGCTCGATTTCCTGGCTACCCAAAGGCACCTTGATTTTTGCTAATTCGATGATATGCGCCATAGGGTTTTCCGCTCACTCAATATAATGAAAATAAATCCTCAAAGGATATTCCGAGCGATGCTTTATACATGCCTTCAGTCTATCGCTAATGCACTTGATTTTGAAATACTACTTGGGGAAGACTTAACACCCTCCTTAAGGGTTATTGAAGATAACCGCTAAGGGTGATGGAATGGCCTAGCCGATACATCGTAGTATGCCAATGCGCTGAGAGATGTGGTCAGGTCGGTTGACAGCGTTACAACACACAGAATACAGATTCCCACCTTTGCTGGGTCATTAATTGATTGCTTGCGTCAGGCTATGGGCAATGCGACTGAAAGGAAATTATTATGGCTAAGAAGATGCATGATACCCCGAACCTTGATCAACTCGAGGATGGTCCGTGGCCTAGTTTTGTGACTGGCTTAAAAGAGTTGGCCAAGGATAAAGATTATGTTGTTGACTTGCTTGGGCAGCTAGAAACTTCTTACAGAACCAAAAAAGGGTACTGGAAGGGTGGAACGGTAGGTGTGTTTGGTTATGGCGGCGGTATTATTCCGCGTTTTACCGAGCTGAAAGATGAAGAAGGTAAGCCAATTTACAAGGATTGTGCTGAGTTCCACACGCTGCGTGTGATGCCTCCTCCGGGCATGCATTACGACACTGACACTTTGCGCAAATTCTGCGATATCTGGGAGACGCATGGCTCTGGTCTGATTGCTTTTCATGGTCAGTCTGGTGACATCATGTTCCAAGGCGCAACCACTGATAACGTGCAAAAAGCATTCGATGAGATCAACGAGATGGGTTTTGATCTGGGTGGTGCGGGTCCTGCGGTACGCACATCAATGTCATGTGTGGGCGCGGCACGTTGCGAACAGTCTTGCTACAACGAAGCCAATGCTCAGCGTAGTGTGCTGAACACTTTCTTGGATGATATTCACCGTCCGTCTTTGCCTTACAAATTCAAATTCAAATTTTCTGGATGTCCAAACGACTGCATGAATTCTGTGCAGCGTGCCGATATGGCGGTGATTGGCACATGGCGCGACAATATTCAAACTGATGAAGCGTTGGCAAAAAAATGGTTTGCCAAGCATGGTATGGACGAGTTGGTGAACGATGTTGTTGCACGTTGCCCAACCAAGACTTTTCAGCTCAAACAAATCAAGAATGTTAAAAGCGGGCCAAGTATCACTAGCGTTGCGATAGATGATACTCACGCGATTGAGATCGATAACCACGATTGTGTGCGCTGTATGCACTGTATCAATGTCATGACGGGCGCGCTGGCTCCCGGAAAAGATAAAGGGGCCAGCGTGCTTGTGGGTGGTAAGAGTACGTTGAAGATTGGTGGCTTGATGGGCACGGTCATTATCCCTTTCATGAAACTTGAGACGGATGAGGAAGTGCAGCAATTAGTTGACCTAGCTCAACGTACGATAGATTTTTTCGCGGAAAATGCGCTAGAGCATGAGCGTACCGGAGAGATGATTGAGCGTATCGGTTTGATCAATTTCTTGGAAGGTGTAGAAGTTGAGGTTGATCCGAATATGGTTTCTACCCCTCGCACCAATCCGTATGTACGCACTGATGGTTGGGATGAAGAAGTCGCCAAAATCAATGCTAAAAAATTAGCAGCTGCCTGAGGAGAATAGAACATGAATCAAGTCGTTCAGGCTGAGAAGCCCGCCCCAAAGCGTAAGCCAAAAGAAACTGGCGTTCCCGACAATAAAAAGTATCTGCACCCAGTGCTAGCGAAGAATTATGGCAACTGGAAATATCATGACCGTCCTCGTCCCGGTGTATTGCACCATGTTTCGCATACCGGTGATGAAGTTTGGTCAGTTCGCGCCGGCACACAGCGTCAAATGGACGTGGGCACTATTCGCAAGCTATGCGATATCGGTGACAAGTACGCAGAAGGCCATGTGCGCTTCACTATCCGCTCAAACATCGAATTCATGGTGTCCAAAGCAGAGAAAGTTGATCCGCTGATTGCCGAGCTAGAAAAACACGGCTTCCCAGTGGGCGGAACGGGCAACTCGGTTTCTATGATTGCTCACACTCAGGGTTGGTTGCATTGCGACATTCCGGGTACCGACGCATCCGGTGTGGTTAAGGCGTTGATGGATGAATTGATCGTTGAGTTTAAGCGCGAAGAAATGCCAAATCGTGTACATCTTTCTACGTCATGTTGCGAAATCAATTGTGGTGGGCAAGCTGATATCGCCATTATTGTGCAACACACCAAACCTCCTGTTATCAACCATGATTTGGTTGCCAACGTGTGTGAGCGACCCACGGTCGTGGCGCGTTGTCCGGTGGCAGCGATTCGTCCGGCTATGGTGAATGGTAAGCCCTCGCTGGAGATTGATGAGTCCAAGTGTATGTGCTGTGGTGCGTGTTATCCGCCCTGTCCGCCGATGCAAATCAATGATCCAGAATATTCCAAGTTGGCAATTTGGGTGGGTGGCAAAAATTCCAATGCGCGCGGCAAACCAACCTTCATGAAAATGGTTGCATCCGGCTTGCCAAACAACCCACCAAGGTGGCCTGAAGTCAACGAGGTGGTGAAACGCATATTGCATGTTTACAAAGAAGATGCACGCCCTTGGGAGCGTATGGCTGATTGGATAGAGCGTATTGGCTGGCCACGCTTCTTTGAAAAAACTGAATTGCCTTTCACCAAGTATTTGATCGACGATTGGCGTGGTTCACGTTCCACGTTCAACGCCTCTACTCATATTCGTTTCTGAACTTAGTTTTCTAATTTGGGAGTGATTGCATGAAATTTGGAGTTGTTGTTAACGAAGGACCTTATCAGCATCAGGCTAGTGATACGGCCTATTTGTTCTGTAAAGCGGCGATTGAAAAAGGTCATGAAGTGTGGCGGGTATTTTTCTATCACGACGGCGTGAATAATGCTTCGAAGTTGACCGAACCGCCTCAAGATGATCGTCATATTGTGAATCGCTGGAGCAAGCTCGCCGAAGAGCATGGTGTGGATTTGGTAGTTTGCGTGGCGGCAGCATTACGGCGCGGCATCAAGGAAGAGAACTTGGCGCAAGGTTTTCGGATTTCCGGATTGGGCCAGTTAGTCGAGGCGGGTGTTAAAACGGATCGTTTGATGGTGTTCGGTGATTAAGGGGGCGAGATGAGTGAGATTAAAAAATTCATGTTCGTAAACCGCAAAGCACCGCACGGTACGATCTATGCACTGGAGTCGTTGGAGGTGGTGTTGATCACCGCTGCTTTTGATCAGGATGTCTCACTCGTCTTTATGGATGATGGGGTGTACCAACTGAAAAAAGGGCAGCAAACAAAAAATATCGCCACCAAGAATTTTTCACCTGCCTACCGTGCGTTGGAAGGTTACGACATCGAGAAGTTATATGTTGAAAAAGAATCGATGGAAGCACGCGGTCTAAGTGAGGAAGATTTGCTGGTGGATGTAACCGTACTTGGGCGTGCTGAAATGGGCGAATTGATGAATCAGCAAGACGTAGTGTTAAGTTTTTAGAGGGGACATAAATGCTGCATATCATCAATAAATCCCCGTTGACGAATAGCTCACTAGATAGTTGTTTGCGCGTTGCACAATCAGGCGATATTTTATTTATCGAAGACGCGGTCTATGCGGCTACATCGGGCAGCGCGTATGAAAGCAAAGTACGCGAGGCGATGGGGCGTTTTAATATCTATGTTTTGCAGCCCGATCTTGAGGCGCGCGGATTGGCTGATCGCATTATCGAAGG
>CANFCA010000025.1 GCA_947445045.1 Gallionellaceae bacterium | reverse complement strand
GAGCTGCGCAAAATTCCGCTGGATGAAACAGGCATGTCGCCGAAGCAAATCTGGTGCAATGAATCGCAAGAGCGTTATGTACTGGCGATTGCACCCGAACGCTTGGAACAATTCCGCGCCTTCTGTGAACGCGAACGATGTCCGTTTGAGGTGGTGGGCGTGGCAATAGAAGACGATCAATTAGTAGTGCATGACACGACGTTTAACAACGATGCAGTGAACATGCCGCTGTCGGTGTTGCTGGGAAAACCACCCAAGATGACTCGCAATGTGGTGCGTGAGATACCGCGACTCAGTGCCTGCGATATTGGCAAGATCGAGTTGCACGATGCAGTGCAACGCGTGTTGCGCTTACCTTCCGTTGCGAATAAAACTTTTCTCATCAGCATCGGTGATCGCACCGTGGGCGGCATGACCGCGCGCGACCAAATGGTGGGCCCGTGGCAAGTGCCGGTAGCCGATGTGGCAGTGACTTTGATGGGTTTCAATACTAATCGGGGTGAAGCCTTTGCGCTCGGCGAACGCACGCCATTGGCGCTGGTGAATGCGCCTGCATCGGGGCGTATGGCCGTGGGTGAGGCACTAACCAACATTGCTGCTGCACGTATCGAAAAAATCGGCGACATCAAATTGTCGGCGAATTGGATGGCCGCAGCGGGGCATCACGGTGAAGATGCCGCGCTGTTCGACACCGTGCGTGCCGTGGGTATGGAACTATGCCCGCAACTGGGCATCGGCATACCTGTCGGCAAAGATTCGATGTCGATGAAGACAGTGTGGAAGGATGGCAAGGAAAATAAGTCCGTGACCGCCCCTTTGTCGCTCATCATCACCGCGTTTGCACCGTGCCCCGATGCGCGTCACACCCTCACGCCACAACTGGCTGCCGATCTCGATACCACGTTGTTGTTGATTGATTTGGGACAAGGGAAAAATCGCATGGGCGGCTCGGCACTGGCGCAGGTTTACAAGCAGGTCGGCGATGTCGCACCCGATGTTGATGATGCGGCGATGCTCAAAGCTTTCTTTGAGTTGATCCAAAAATTGAACGCAGCGGATACGCTGCTGGCATATCACGACCGCTCTGACGGGGGCGCATTTGTGACGTTGTGTGAAATGGCGTTTGCCTCGCACATCGGCTTGAACATCAAGCTCGACGCAACGCATGGCGACACGTTGCGCGTGTTGTTCAATGAAGAATTGGGCGCAGTAGTGCAAGTGCGTAATCGCGATGTGAAACACGTGTTGCAACTGGCAACGGATGCGGGGCTGAAGAGCGTGCAGCAAATCGCCACACTCAACGAAAGCGGCATGATCGAAGTGACGCGCGGTGAAGAAAAGTTATACAGCGAAAGCGCTGTGACGTTGCAACGCATCTGGTCAGAGACCACTTACCAAATGCAAAAGCTGCGCGACAATCCAACGTGTGCGCAGCAAGAGTTTGATGGATTGTTGGATGCTGCCGATCCGGGTCTGCAGGTGAAACTCACTTACGATCCGAATGAAGTACCTGCTCCTGTTCGCGGTGAGCTGGTCGAACCGACTGATGCTCACTATCCTTCGACAGGCTCAGGACGAACGATGTTGTCACGCCCTAAAATCGCCATCCTGCGCGAGCAGGGCGTAAACGGCCAAGTGGAAATGGCCGCCGCGTTTGACCGTGCCGGATTCGCCACGGTGGACGTACACATGAGCGACATCATCAGCGGTCGTGTGAAGCTCGCCGATTTCAAAGGCGTGGCCGCGTGCGGCGGATTCTCTTACGGTGACGTGCTCGGTGCGGGCGAGGGCTGGGCGAAATCCATCTTGTTTAACACTAGAGCGCGTGACGAATTCGAAGCCTTCTTCAAACGCAGCGACACCTTCGCGCTCGGCGTGTGCAACGGCTGCCAGATGATGAGCAACTTGCACGAAATCATCCCCGGCGCGGAACATTGGGCGCACTTCGCGCGCAACCAATCGGAACAATTTGAAGCACGGTTTGTGATGGTTGAAGTGCAACCCTCGCCGTCGATATTCTTTAATGGCATGGCGGGCAGTCGTATGCCGATTGTCGTGTCACATGGTGAAGGCTATGCCGATTTTGGCAACACAAAAAATCTGCAAGCAGCACAGCCCCTAGTGACGATGCGCTACGTCGATCACCACGGCAAAGCTACCGAAACTTATCCGCTCAACCCCAACGGCTCACCGCAAGGCATCACGGGTTTAACCACGCCAGACGGGCGTTTTAGCATC
Source organism: Gallionellaceae bacterium (assembly GCA_947445045.1). Lineage (GTDB taxonomy): Bacteria > Pseudomonadota > Gammaproteobacteria > Burkholderiales > Gallionellaceae > Gallionella. The sequence continues at coordinate 7,213 of CANFCA010000025.1, read as the reverse complement.
ATGATGCCGCACCCCGAACGTGTGTTCCGTGCCGTGCAAAACTCATGGTACCCGCGCGAATGGCACGAGAACGGCGCATGGCTCCGCATGTTCCAGAATGCAAGGAAATGGGTGGGGTAGTTGTTCTAGGCTCGGAAAGAGAAAGGCGACCGATGGTCGCCTTTTCTTCGTAGTGCTTGCCGAATTTGAAAAGGTGATCTATAGCATATAATATAAAATTGACTATAAATGAGTCCTTAAGTATCATTAAGCCTCATTTATAAGGCTAATATTTATGCCAAAGCCAATTTCTCGCGCCAACTCCCGCTACGCAAAAGATGCGCTCATTCTGCTTGGGATGATGATACGCGTTGCGCGTATCGAGCACAAAATGACCGTCAAAGAGTTGGCTATGCGCGCAGACGTATCCCGATCATTGTTGCAGCGGATTGAAGAGGGTGATCCCGGATGCTCAATCGGCGCAGCATTTGAGGTGGCTACCATCGTTGGTGTGCCTTTTATTGTAGAAGACAAAAAATCACTAACCTCAAAAATGGCACATGTTAAGGAGAAGATCGCGTTACTACCAAAGGCGGCACGCAAATCCCACAATGTGGTGAAAGATGACTTCTAAGAAACGCTACAAAGAAACATACGTGTGGGCATGGTTGCCGGGAGAAGTCGATCCAGTCGTTGCCGGCCTCTTGTCTAGGGACGGAAAAAATCTGGTGTTCAACTACGGGAAAAGTTATCTCGCACGCGACAATAAGGTTCCACTCTACGCACCCGAATTGCCGTTACGAGCTGGTGCGCTGCCATTGATTGAAGGGCTTCAATTGCCCAGTTGCCTAAGGGATGCATCGCCAGATGCATGGGGTAGGCGCGTCTTGATGTACAAACACACAATGGATAACCACGCGGTCGATCTGGATGAACTGACATGCATGTTGGAATCGGGATCGAATCGCATAGGTGCATTGGATTTTCAGCAATCAGCAACAGAATATTTTCCAAGGTTGAGTGAGTCCGTCACGCTCGAGCAATTACAGGAATCAACAGAAAGGGTTACGAATGGACTGCCACTGAGTTCGGAACTGGCTGTGGTACTTCAGCATGGCACGGCGATTGGCGGGGCAAGACCAAAGGCGATAATTGAAACACGTGATAAACAATACGTCGCCAAGTTTTCATTGAGCACGGACTTGTATAGCGTAGTCAAAGCAGAGTACATCGCCATGCGACTAGCCAAGATAATCGGATTAGATGTTTCATCCGTCAAATTGGTAAAGGCCATGAAAAAAGACGTACTTTTGGTGGAGCGCTTTGACCGTGTAAAGGGTAACAAGGGCTGGCAGCGCAAGATGATGGTATCGGCGCTCACCATACTGGAACTTGACGAAATGATGGCCAGATATGCCAGCTATGAAGATATGGCAGAAACAATCCGCCAGAGATTTACCAATCCGGACCACACTTTGCACGAGCTGTTCGGGCGCATCATATTCAATATCCTGTGTGGTAACACAGACGACCATGCGCGCAACCATGCGGCATTTTGGGACGGCAAAAATTTGGCGCTTACGCCAGCCTATGACATCTGTCCGCAAAGCCGCGCGGGGAATGAAGCCTCGCAAGCAATGAAAATCCACGGCGACAATAACCTGTCGCAACTCAAGGTGTGCCTCGCTTCCTCCGCCAGTTACAAACTGACCATCAAGCAAGCGCAAGAAATCATCGACCGACAACTGGAATTGATCAAAGCAAATTGGGAAACGGTGTGCGACGAAGCCAAGCTCCCCAAACTGGAGCGCAAGATGCTGTGGGAGCGGCAGTTTATGAATCCGTTTTCGTTCGAGTGATTTGGAAAGTATTTCGCCCCGACTCCTTATCGTGGATTTGCACTTGCAGCAAGCGTGCTCGTGCGTCATGGCGCGATGGCGCGCAGCTTGCCCGAATTGATTTTGTGCATTTCCATAGTCGTCCGCTGCACTTGACGTTCGTAGCCTATTGGCTACAATGGCATCGATGCAAATCGAGACGACTGAAACTTACAGTGATTGGGAAAATAGCCTGCGCGATTTGGTCGTTCGTGCGCGCATTCAAGCGCGCATCGCAAGATTGGCATTGGGGAATCCCGGACAGCATCGGGTGCTGACGGGTGGTGTCTGTGAATTGAAATTGGATTTTGGCGCAGGGTATTGGGTGTATTACACCCAGCGTGGCAAAACGTTGATTGTGTTGTTGGCGGGGGCGATAAATCCAGCCAGCGTGCGGACATTCAAACCGCGCTGACGTTGGCTAACAATCTTTAGGAGAACAGCATGGCAAAGACTAAAACCAAAACTTTTACCTACGACGTGGCAGAACGGTTGCGCACGCCCGAAGAGATGTCGTTGTATTTGGACGCGTGCATCGAAGAGAGTGGAGGCGATGCGGCATTTATCGCCAAAGCTTTGGGCGACATTGCCCGTGCGCAAGGCATGACCAAGGTGGCGGAAGGGGCGGGATTGAGCCGTGAAAGTTTGTACAAATCGCTTTCCGGTGAGCGCGTGCCGGATTTTTCCACAGTACTGAAAGTGATGAAATCGTTGGGGCTAAAGCTGCATAGTGGGGTGGCTTAGGCTATACACGTGGTCACCTAGGGAGACCCCAGAGTCTGCACCTATTTTTTGAGGATCGGTTGAGCATGTTTATAAATTGAAAGTTGAAACTTCAAATTGCTTAGTAGAGGAAAATGGGAAGAGGATATGTCTTTAAATCTATTGTGATGCTGCCCCCTATCACCATTATGAATCCGTTTGCATTTGAGTGAGTTGGGGAAGTATTCCGAACCTGACCCTTTATCGCTAAAAACTTTACGAGATTATTTTGCAGGGGCTAATCAAGATAAACTCTTCAACTTGAGCTTAATGATACATCCCGAACGCATGTTCCAGAATGCAAGGAGGTGGGTGGGGTAGGTGTTCTGGGTATGAAGAAAAAAGGCGACCATCGGTCGCCTTTTTATTGGGGGTTTGTCCATGATTATTACTGTTAGTTATATGCTTAAAATTCTTCTTCTAGCCATGGTTTATCTTGATAAGCTAGTACTGAGAATTTACCTCCTAACATAGAGCCAACCACAATTGAATGAATAGGATACTTATTCAAAAGGCGTCCTAATCTTTTGAGCAATTCTTCATATCGATCTGAATCTAATACTTCGAAGTATAGCTCTTCAGGTATGACAATGATCATTGTGAAAGCAGAAAGTCGGCCTTCCTTTGCCAGTTTATAAAAAATTTTTCAGAATAATCAATTTATAAAGCGGATAAAAATTTTCTGAGTATTTTTGCTAACACTTGCTTCAGGTTGAATTCCTCTTCGATGTTGACTCGTCAATGCGCTAGCTGCAGTGAAGTAATAAAATCTCCCCAAGATGTCATCGCTGATTACGCATATCTAGTCCTTTGTATTGTCGTTGTTCTGAACCTGCAAGTTCGGCTAACTGTATGGGACTTCGTTGTGAGCTGTCAATGTTTGTAAATTGGGTGTGCCACTATTCATATCCCATCCACATAGTTTATCGGCGCATGGTCTGCCAGAAATTTTGGTGGCTTGCTCAATCCCTCTATCCAAGATGCTTCAGCATTGTCAGATGTTGGTGCAGTCAGTGCATGCAGTGTGCCAACATGTTGAAAGCCAAAACTTTCGGGTGGCAGGGTGGTGACGACATCATTGCCGTTGACGACGCGGTGGATGTTGCTTGCGATGTCTTTGAGTGAGGCAACGAAATCGGCATCGCCTACGCGGGGCGAGCCGAAGGTGTAGAGCGCGGTGGGGGCGTGGCGAGCGGCGGCCAAGGTGGCTAACGCGGCACCGAGGCTGTGTCCGGTGTAGAAGATCGGGCAGGTGAGTGGTGTGAGTGCTGCTTCGATTTCGCTACACACGGCATCCAATGCCAGTTTGAAACCTTGGTGTACGCCGATCTTGCCTGTGTTGGAGGACAGTGTGCCGAGGGTGAGGTCGGTGATGGCATCCTTGATGCGTTGCTCTGTGCCCCGAAATACCAATACCGCATAGGGCGTTGCGCCGTTGAATTCCACCAGTATGGCTTGCGTGCCTGTCTTGCGGGAGTGGAAGAATTGCCGCCGTGTGCAACCCGCCTGCTCCAAGAAATAAGTCTGTGTGGGCTGCGGGGGCGGGGTGGTTTCTTCAATGTCGTGCCGATAAACCAAACGGCTTAATTCCGCGAGCCAAAGTGCGTTCGCTGCGCTGTATGAGCGGGTGGTTGGCTCAAATAGCGGGAAGGCGCGGCGGGAGAAGAAGTCAGTTGCTTCGCCGGGGTTAAGCAGGTCATTCCATGTGGTGGCGGTTCGCATGTTGAGTTGACGAGTAGACAAGTGAGACGGACTGTAGGGGAGCGAGGTGCGTTCTGACATTGTAGGTGAGCGGCAAACGGTTCGCGCACCTAAAAACTGAATTTTATTGATTTGCCTCAAGTTATTAAAGGCTAAAGGGTATATCTTGCTATGCGTTAACTTCTCGTAAAATTGTTCTGGAGGTGTTGGATGTCTAAAGCGCACATGGTGACTATCGATGGCAACGAGGCTGCTGCCTATATCGCTCACCTGACCAACGAGGTGATCGCGATTTATCCGATCACGCCATCCTCTCCGATGGGTGAGCATGCCGAAACGTGGTCGTTTGAAGGTGTGAAAAATCTGTGGGGCACGGTTCCTGAAGTGATCGAGATGCAGAGCGAGGGCGGTGCGGCAGGGGCGATACATGGCGCGTTGCAGACGGGTTCGTTAGCAACCACCTTCACTGCCTCGCAGGGCTTGTTGTTGATGATTCCGAATATGTACAAAATCGCGGGTGAACTTACACCGTTCGTCATGCACGTGGCGGCACGTTCGCTGGCAGCGCAAGGGCTATCGATCTTTGGCGACCACAGCGATGTGATGTCAGTGCGCGCAACGGGCTTTGCATTCCTTGCATCCAACTCAGTGCAAGAAGCGATGGACATGGCGCTGATTTCGCAAGCGGTTACATTAGAAGCGCGTGTGCCTATATTGCATTTTTTCGATGGCTTCAGAACCTCTCACGAAGTCGCCAAGGTCGAGCAAGTGCCGATTGATGTGGTGCGTGCCATGATAGACGACGCGTTAGTGTTCGCACATCGTGCGCGCGCGCTTACGCCCGATCATCCTTTCATTCGGGGTACGTCACAAAACCCTGACGTGTATTTTCAGGCACGCGAGTCGGTCAATCCGTATTACCAACGTATGCCGGAAATTGTGCAACGAACGATGGATAAGTTCGCCAGTTTGACTGGTCGCCAGTATCACCTTTATGAGTATGTTGGTGCGCCGGATGCCGAGCGTGTGATTGTATTGATGGGCTCGGGTGCGGAGGCGGTGGAGGAAGTGGTCGATCACATCAACCATCACGATGAAAAAGTTGGCGTGGTAAAGGTGCGTTTGTACCGTCCTTTTGCGGCTGATGCGTTGCTCAAGATTATTCCCACTACGGTAAAACGTATCGCCGTGTTGGATAGAACCAAAGAGCCGGGAGCAGACGGCGAGCCGCTCTACAAGGATGTGGTCACGGCACTTTGCGAAGCTTACACCAGCGGTGAGAGTAAGTTTGCCACGATGTCGCGCGTGGTGGGTGGGCGCTATGGTTTGTCTTCCAAAGAATTTACGCCGGGCATGATTAAAGGCGTATTTGATGAATTGAAAAAAGAACAACCTAAAAATCATTTCACCATTGGGATTTTTGATGACCTGAGCCACACCAGTTTGGAATGGGATGCGGATTTCCGTACTGATGCTGGACACGGTGTGATGTGCAGCATGTTCTATGGACTGGGCGCGGACGGCACGGTCGGCGCGAATAAAAACACTATCAAGATCATGGGCGAGGAAACTGAACTCTATGGTCAAGGCTATTTTGTTTATGATTCAAAAAAAGCGGGCGCCGCAACCATCTCACATCTGCGTTTTTCACCCAGACCGATACACTCTCCATACTTAATCGGCAACAACGAAGCGAACTTTATTGGTTGCCATCAACCTATATTTCTAGACCGTTATGAAATGTTGGATTCTGCGGCAGTGGGGGCGGTGTTTTTGGTGAACACTCCCGCCGCACCAGACAAGATATGGGATTTTCTGACTCGTAAGATGCAACAGCAAATCATAGACAAGAAAATCCAATTGTATGTGATTGATGCCATCGCTATCGCTAGGGATACTGGCATGGGCAACCGCATCAACACCATCATGCAGACTTGCTTCTTTGCCATTTCAGGTGTGTTGCCGCGTGATGTGGCAATCGAAAAAATAAAATACGCCGCCGAAAAATCATACAGTAAAAAAGGGCGTGAGGTGGTTGAGGCTAATTGGAAAGCCATTGATGAAACCATCGCCAATTTGCATAAGGTCGCTGTCCCGGAAACTGTTACAAGCATTCACCAGATGCCGGAAGCCGTACCCGCATTTGCACCGGAATTTGTGCGCAAAATTACTGCCGAAATCATGTCGGGTCGCGGCGACCTTTTACCAGTTAGTGCGTTCCCGAATGACGGCACGTGGCCTACTGGAACGTCGATGTGGGATAAGCGCAATCTGGCGCAGGATATTCCTGTATGGGATGAAGAACTATGCATACACTGCGGCAAATGCCCATTCGTTTGTCCGCATTCAGCCATACGCAGCAAGTTGTTTTCGGCTGACTTGACCAAAGACGCACCGCCCACTTTCAAGCACATTCAAGTGAAGGGTAAAGATTTCGAGCAGGGCATGCACATCAGTTATCAGGTTGCGCCTGAAGATTGCACGGGATGCACGTTGTGTGTGGACATTTGTCCGGCCGTTTCCAAAGTGGATGGTCACCGAGCATTGGAAATGCACCCGATGGTTGCACTGCGCGAACAGGAACGAACGAATTTTGAATTCTTTTTAACACTGCCCGAATACGACCGTAGCAAACTGAAAACCACAACTATCAAAGGTGCGATGATGATGCAACCGTTGTTCGAGTTTTCATCTGCTTGTGTAGGATGCGGTGAAACGCCTTACATACGTTTGGCAAGCCAGTTATTCGGCGACCGGATGGTGGTGGCTAATGCGACTGGTTGCTCATCAATCTACGGCGGCAATCTGCCCACCACGCCCTATTGTAAGAATGCCGACGGACGCGGCCCAGCTTGGAGCAACTCTTTGTTTGAGGACAATGCCGAGTTTGGCTT
>CANFCA010000024.1 GCA_947445045.1 Gallionellaceae bacterium | reverse complement strand
TTCCAAATCAGCTGCTCCAGCTAAATCACGAGCTAAATCCACATCTAATAAGCCTGCGGCTTACGCTACTTCATCTACTGAGCAGGTGGTGCTTCATGTCGCACAAAATATGGCGGTTTACACCACCCGTGAACAACGGCTACGCAGTGAACGCTCCGTGTTTTCTGGGCTGCTCGTTCAACGCGCTTTCATTAGCGATATGGACGTGGTTAAGCTGGTTCACAATCGGCTGCCAGTGAGTGTGATTGATCGCCTACTTGCAGAAGGCGTGACCAAGCAAGAAATCAACTTGATCGCTCCACCCAGAACCCTCGCGCATCGACGTGCCAATGCAGAACCGCTGACTATTGAAGAATCAGACCGCGCAGTGCGCTTAGCACGTGTAGTTGCACAAACCGAATCGGTATTTGGCAACAAAGATAAAGCGATGGGCTGGTTGCGCCAACCGATGAAGCGTTTTGAGGGAAGTACGCCGATTGAAATGCTCGTCAGCGATGTGGGTAGCCGTTTAGTCGAAGAAGTTTTAGTGCAGATAGACGAAGGTTTTTGTGCGTGATCGTTTGGCGAATTAGCAATTACCTTGAGCTATCCGGTCAAGGAGGTTTGCGCGCAGCGGCACGTTGGCACAATGCCGGTGCGCCGATTGTTTATACCGCCAGCTCACCTGCGTCGGCTCTATTGGAAGTGTTAGTGCATCTCGAATTGAATGAACCTATGTATTTGCCAGACTCATATCAGTTGTTGAAAATAGAAGTGCCTGATGGCGTTTCAATCGCTGAAGTTGAGGAGAGTAATCTTGATGCGAATTGGCAAAGTCTGACAGACATGACTAGAGTGATAGGCGATAAATGGCTGAGTGAGCTATCCTCGGCAATATTGGCAGTACCCAGCGCGATTGTTCCACACACGAATAATTATTTGATTAACCCCGCTCATCGAGATGCCAAAAAAATAAAAGTAAAATCGCATGGGAGTTACCCTTTTGATTTTCGGTTGTTCAAGTAATAGAAACGACTAACGTGAAAAATTCACCAAAATGATACACAGCGATAACCTAACCACTGAGCCACGCTTAACCACCCCAGCTGTTGCCTCAAAGCAGGAGGAGGCGTTAGAGCGCGCACTGCGTCCTAAGCAGCTTGATGAATACGTTGGGCAAGAAAAAATACGCGGGCAGTTGGAGATTTTTATTCAAGCCGCAAAGCAGCGCAAAGAGCCGCTCGATCATGTGTTGCTATTCGGTCCACCGGGCTTGGGTAAGACTACGTTGGCGCAAATTATTGCGCGTGAGATGGGGGTGAATCTTCGCCACACTTCTGGTCCGGTGTTGGAGCGGGCCGGTGATCTTGCTGCGTTGCTGACAAACCTCGAACCGCATGATGTGTTGTTCATTGATGAGATACATCGGCTCTCACCCGTAGTCGAAGAAATTCTGTACCCCGCACTGGAAGATTATCAAATCGACATTATGATAGGCGAAGGGCCGTCAGCGCGTTCGGTGAAGCTGGATTTGCCGCCGTTCACACTGGTGGGTGCGACGACGCGTGCAGGGATGTTGACCAACCCATTACGCGATCGCTTCGGCATTGTGGCGCGCTTGGAGTTTTATACGCCTGAAGAATTGCAGCGCATTGTGATGCGTTCATCGGGTTTGTTGGAAATGAACTTGGCGCACGATGGTGCACTGGAAATTGCCAAACGTGCGCGTGGTACGCCACGTATTGCTAACCGACTATTGCGTCGAGTGCGTGATTTTTCGGATGTCAAAGCGCAAGGGGTGGCAAGCCGCGAAGTGGCTGACGCTGCACTGACCATGTTAGATGTGGACTCGCAAGGTTTGGATGTGATGGATAGAAAGCTGTTGCTCACTGTGATAGAAAAATTTCTTGGTGGGCCGGTTGGCGTGGACAATTTGGCGGCGGCAATCGGTGAGGAGCGCGACACAATTGAAGATGTATTGGAGCCATATCTGATTCAGCAAGGTTATCTGCAACGCACACCACGCGGACGTATGGCGACCGCGCATGCCTACAAGCACTTTGGCTTGGCGGTGGTCAACCAGCCAGTCATAGGAGATTTGCTCAATGACTAAACACAAAATTTTTGCTTTACCGGTACGCGTGTATTTTCACGATACCGATGCGGGTGGGGTGGTTTATCACGGTAGCTATGTGAACTTTATGGAGCGCGCGCGGACTGAGTGGTTGCGTGAGGGGTATGGTTACAGCAATGCTGCGTTGATGAAGGAATTTGGATCGGTGTTCGTAGTGCGCTCGATGAAGATTGATTATTTAAAGCCTGCCCTGTTGGATGACATGTTGGCGGTGACGGCGCAAATCAAGGATATTGGGCGTAGTCGCATTACCTTACTGCAAACCGTACAACGTGGTGAGGAATTACTCACCGAGGCTGAAGTGCATTTGGTGTGCGTGTCGTTGGAAAGCTTTAAGCCAGTGAGTGTGCCAGAGGTGTTGCGTACGCAATTGAAAGATTAGTAGCCACAAATTACCGTTCGCCCTGAGCGTAACGCAGTGAAGTCGAAGGGTGTGTGCTTCCCTTCGACTTCGGTGATACAGCCACCTACGCTCAGGGCGAACAGTATAAGTAAATTGTCGTTCTGAATTGATTGTCAGGAGTTAAAGAATGGAAGTCGTACAAGATTTATCGTTCATCCATCTCATCGCGCACGCCAGTATTTTGGTGCAGATGGTGATGGGTTTGTTGTTGGTGGTGTCGTTCATGTCGTGGTGGTTTATTTTCCTCAAGTTGTTTGCCATTCGCCAAGAAGTTCGGTTGACTGCAGAGTTTGAAGAAGAGTTTTGGCGCAACTCGAACTTGGCAGAGTTGTACAAGCAAGTGGGTGCAACACCGCGTGCTGATCAAGGCGCACTGGAGCGCATCTTTGCGGCGGGTTTGACTGAATATGTGAAGTTGAAAAAGCAATATGGTTCTGGGAATCCCGTTGTGATGGAAGGAACAAGCCGCGCGATGCGTGCCACCTATCAGCGTGAGATGGATAAGCTGGAATCGCATCTGGCGTTTCTGGCTTCGATTGGCTCGGTCAGTCCTTATGTGGGTTTGTTTGGTACGGTATGGGGAATTATGAACGCGTTTCGCGGCTTAGCGAATGTCGGACAGGCAACCTTGGCGCACGTTGCACCGGGTATTGCGGAAGCATTAGTGGCAACCGCGATGGGCTTGTTTGCGGCGATACCGGCGGTAGTAGCGTATAACCGTTTTGCCCATGACATTGATCGATTGGCAACGCGCTTTGACAGTTTTACTGAAGAATTTTCCAACGTGTTGCAACGTCAACCCTAAGTTTGTTCAGTCATGAGATCGAATCGCCGTTCTAAAAATCGCCTGATGAATGAGATTAACGTCGTGCCTTATATCGACGTGATGTTAGTGCTGCTGGTGATTTTCATGGTGACTGCGCCGATGATGAATCCCGGCCAAGTTGATTTGCCACAGGTGGGGAAATCCTCGCTGCCTGCCACTGCGCCGTTAGAAGTCATCATCAAAAAAGATACCACGCTGGCATTGCGAGATCACGCCAAGGGCAGCGAGGAAAGTGCCGTGTCTCGCAGTGAGCTTGTTGCACTTTTGAAAACTAAGCAAAGCGAACATGAAGATCAAGCGGTGGTGATTTCTGCCGACAAAAATGTGCGCTATGAAGAAGTGATTAATGTCATGGATATGTTACAGCAGCAGCACATTAAAAAAGTTGGTCTACTGACTAAAATCAAAGCAGAATGAACGCGACGTTAACTTACGAACCTTTCAAGCTGCCTGCCGGAATTTTGGCGTTGGCAGTGCATCTGGCTTTTTTCGCGTTACTCTATTTTGGCTTTTCTTGGCAAAACACGCCGCCAGAAGCAATCAGTGTTGATCTGTGGCAGAGCCTTCCTGAGACTATTATTGCGCCACCTGAGCCAATAATGCCGCCAAAAGTTATCGAGGTTATAGCACCGAGTGCGCAGCCAGAAAATGTCATTAAGCCTGACATTGCCTTGCCGGATAAAAAGAAAAAAATAGAGGTCAAGGCAGTCACCCCAAAAGCGCCTCCACAAAAAGTCTCTACACCCAAAGCCAATGTAGATAATGCGGACGACGACAAACCGTTGCCCAAAATTATTGTTGATGCGAAACCCACTGCACCCGTTGTTGAAGTCGATCAACAAGCGTTACAGGCGGCACGAGCGCAGCAAGAGAAAGTCGCAGCAGAAAACGCGACCAAGCGAGTGGTGGATGAATACATTGGTAGGATTAGCGCGCAGATACGAGACAATATCGTCGAGCCACAGAACGTTCCAAGGAAAGCGCGTGCGGAATTTTTGGTGACACTGTTGCCAGGCGGCGTGGTGTTGAATGCGAGGTTGATTAAGTTCAGCGGCGATCCTACCTATGATGCTGCTGTAGAGCGCGCCATCATTAAGTCGCAGCCATTTCCTTTGCCACCAGATGTCGCATTATTCAAAAATTTCCGTGAATTAAAATTGGGCTTTGAACCAGAAAAATAGGAGCGTTAACTTAATGATAAAACTAATAATGGGTGCGTTTCTGTTAGCCCAAATTGCAACTGCAAGTGCGGTTTTGAATATCGAAATCATCGGTGCGGGAGATCATCAAATCCCCGTTGCCATCGTGCCATTCGGCGGCGATGTGCAAACCGCACAAACCATCAATGGGGTGGTTGTGAGTGATTTAACCCGCACGGGATTATTTCGTTTGGTCGATACGTCGGATAAAGCACCGCATGATGTGACTGAAGTGAATTACGCCGACTGGCAAGGTCGTGGTGCAGAGGCGTTGGTAGTGGGTAAAGTGACCGCTGCGGCAAAGCGTGTGGATGTGAAGTTTCAATTATTGGATGCGGTGAAGCAAACGGTGTTAGACGCGCAGAATGTTTCATCAAGCGATGGGTCGTTGCGTGCGGTGGGTCATCGCGTGGCAGATTTGATCTACGAAAAACTAACGGGCGATAAAGGCGTGTTCAGTACGCGCATTGCGTATGTGAATCGTCAGGGAAAAAAATTTCGCTTAGTGGTGGCGGATAGTGACGGGCAAAATGAGCAAACACTATTGGCACAAAATGAACCTATCATGTCACCCGCTTGGTCGCCAGATGGCAGCAAAATCGCCTATGTCAGCTTTGTGGGAGCACATGCAGTGGTTTATGTGCAGTCGGTGTTTGGTAACCAGCGAATTGCGATTGCCGACTCTCGCGGCAGTAACAGCGCACCGGCATGGTCGCCCAATGGTGAGCAATTGGCTGTAGTGCTAAGTCGTGAAGGAAGCTCGCAAATTTATATGGTGACAGTCCAAGGTAAAGAGATGCGTCGCCTTACTTCAGGAGGTGGGATTGATACTGAGCCCAATTTTTCTCCTGATGGACAATCGTTATTATTTACGTCGGATCGAGGAGGCACGCCACAGATTTATCAGATGTCCGTTTCAGGCGGTGTGGCTAAGCGTATGACCTTTGGTGCGGGGAATAATTATTCCCCGCGTTTTAGTCCAGATGGGAAAGGTTTTGTATTTACTCATCAAGTCAAAGATAATTTTTTTATCGCCACACAAGCGTTGCAGTCAGGACAAATGGAGATACTCACTAAAGGCGGTTTGGAGAAAAGGCCCAGTTTCTCACCTAACGGTAAAGTGGTGATGTACGCTAGCGAAGCAGGCGGACGTGGTATATTGGCCACCGTTTCCAGCGATGGTCGCGTTAAACAAAAAATGTCCACCGCGAGTGGTGATGCTCGTGAACCAATTTGGGGCCCCAGCCTTTAAAGCACGCTGCAATTTACATTTAATTACACTATCTAAATTGTCTACTAGCGATACAAGCCCTATAGTAATGTCGTGCTAGGACTATTGAGGCTGATGTCATGAAAAAAATTATTATCACTTTCACTTTGTTGAGCCTGATTTCTGCTTGCTCAACACCAAAACCTAAAGTAGTAGAACCTGTGCCCACCCCAGCACCTGCAGTGGTTGAGCCTGTGGTTGATGCTACGCAAGCTACCAAGCCCACCGTGGATACGGCAGCAATAGATTTAACTGAGGCAGATAAGGCGATTACTTTCGATGCAAAAGATCCACTCAGCGATCCTAATAGCATTCTGGCAAAACGCAGTGTGTTTTACGCGGTGGATGTTTATACCGTGGCGGATGCGGATAAGCCTTTAGTACAAGCTCACGCAAAATACTTGAGTGAACATCCAGAGCGCAGATTACGTTTGGAAGGCAATACTGACGAGCAAGGCAGCAATGAATATAACTTGGCTTTGGGTCAACGTCGTGCAGATGCCGTGAAAAAAATGTTGTTGCTGGGTGGCGCAAAAGACAATCAAGTTGAAGCGTTTAGTTATGGCGAAGAGAAGCCCAAAGCTGAAGGACATGATGAAACATCATGGTCGCAGAATCGCCGCACCGATTTTAATTATAGGAAATAAATTATGCTGAGGTTGTTGTGTTTGATGCTTTTGTTTTGTGCGATTCCTGCGCAGGCAGGACTGTTTACCGACGACGAAGCGCACAAGCAGATTGAGCAACTTGAAGCACGTGTGACTAAGTTAGAAACAGTCAATGTGCAAATCAAAGGGACATCAGAACAGCAAGTAAAAGCGATGCTGGATTTACAAAGCCAAGTAGAAGCATTGAACGTTGAACTACGCAAGCTGCGTGGGCAAAATGAAGAAGTCACTCATAGTTTGCAAGATAGTGAGAAGCGCCTCAAAGATTTTTACGTTGATTTAGATGCGCGCTTGCGTCATTTTGAAACCGCTGAAGAGACGGCAAAGGTTACCGCAGCGGCAGCACCTGTGCCAGCACCAGTTGCAGTAGTCTCTAATGATCCTTTAGATATCGCTCCGCAAAATCGCGCGTATGAAAGTGCCTATGCAATTTCTAAAGCGGGAAACCATGATGGTGCGGCAAAAGCATTCCAAGAATTCCTCAAAAAATATCCTGATTCTGTGCATGTTGCCAATGCGAAATATGGATTGGGTAATGCGCAATTTGCGCTGCGTGATTACAAGGCTGCAGAAGAAACTTATCAAGCGTTATTGCTTGCTACGCCTAACTTTAGCAAGGCTGCTGAGGTGTTGTTCAACGTTGCAGGATGCCAGCAAGAGATGAATCAAAATGCCGCCGCAAAGAAAACCCTCAAACAAATCGTGGCCAAGTATCCTGCCAGCGAAGCCGCCACCAAAGCTAATCAACTGCTCTCCGCAGCTAAGTAGTCAATATGTCCGTGATACAGTCAGAAGCGCAATTGCGCATCAGCGAAATTTTTTATTCACTGCAAGGTGAAACCAGCCGAGTGGGGTTACCTACCGTATTTATACGTTTAACAGGTTGTCCGCTGCGTTGTGTGTATTGCGACACCGCGTATGCTTTTACGGGTGGTCAGAATATGAGCTTGGCGGATATTATTGAGCAGGTCGCAAAGCATACAACGCGTTATGTAACGGTGACGGGCGGTGAACCGCTTGCACAAAAAAATTGCCTACCATTGCTGAGTGCCTTATGTGACGCGGGTTACCAAGTGTCGCTGGAAACCAGTGGAGCGATTGACATCAGCGAGGTTGATGCGCGAGTGATGCGGGTGGTCGATATTAAAACGCCTACATCGGGTGAGGTGGCAAAAAATCGTTGGGAAAATTTGTCGCTCATTACTCAGCATGATGAAATTAAATTCGTTCTGGGGGATGAAGCCGATTACCAGTGGACAAAGCAAATCATTCAGCAACATCAGTTGACCGATAAATGCGCCGTGCTGCTTTCGCCTGTGCATGATGGACTCAACGCCACACATTTAGCCGAGTGGATTTTGCGTGATAACTTACCAGTCCGTTTGCAAGTGCAACTGCACAAAATTTTATGGAACAACGTGCCGGGGCATTGATGGGAAAGAATGCCGTGGTACTTTTATCTGGCGGACTGGATTCCGCAACTGTGCTGGCGATGGCGCGCACTCAAGGCTTTACGTGTTATGCGCTGAGTGTGGATTATGGGCAGCGTCATCATTCCGAACTCGCCGCCGCACAGCGCGTGGCAAACACATTGGGTGCTAAAGAACACCGCGTTGTCAGCATTGATCTGACGGGTTTTGGCGGATCGGCACTCACTGATAACAACATTGCCGTGCCGCAACAAGCCAGTCTTGGCATCCCACTGACCTACGTCCCTGCACGAAATACTATTATGCTATCGATGGCACTGGCTTGGGCTGAGGTGTTGCAAGCGCAGGATATTTTTATCGGCGTGAATGCTGTCGATTATTCTGGCTACCCGGATTGCCGTCCTGAGTACATCAATGCGTTTGAGCGCATGGCGAATCTTGCGACCAAGGCGGCAGTGGAGGGGCATCCGCTCACTATCCATGCGCCATTGCTAAATTTGAGTAAAGCCGAAATTATCTTGCAGGGACATGCGTTAGGCGTTGATTACGCGCAGACCGTTTCTTGCTATCAGGCGGATGAATTAGGTCGTGCGTGTGGTGTGTGTGATTCTTGTCGCCTGAGACGCGATGGGTTTATCTCTTCAGGCGTTGCAGATACAACAATATACCGTGCATAACTGAATTTTTCAGTATTTCGCGTTGACAGGGTAGGCTAAATCCGTATAATTCGCGCTCCTTTGCAAGGGGTCGGTAGCTCAGCCGGTAGAGCAGCGGACTTTTAATCCGTTGGTCGCGAGTTCGAATCTCGCCCGACCCACCAGCATGTAATGGGAAATTAGTAGTTTTGCTTTTAATGCCGCTTTAGCTCAGTTGGTAGAGCAACCGCCTTGTAAGCGGTAGGTCATCAGTTCGAATCCGATAAGCGGCACCAATTAAAACCCACCAATTCAAAAAATTGGTGGGTTTTCTGCTTATACATTGGCTGCTACAACTGCATTAATCATGGGTGCTGTTTCTTGAGTGATCGCTATTTCGTATTATGAAGCCCTAATATTCTGATTTCTATAGCGAACTTTTGATGGCATGTTGTGTCAACTTGGCTGAGTGGAGAAAAGTATTCATAATGGTTGAAGTTGGCCTTCTAAGTATTGATATAAATCAATAGACTTGTTTTGTGAGTTAGTTAAGTTGCTATTGCAGTTTGCGAATCGGTATTTCAATCTAAATATATACTAGTCGAGTGAGGTTCATAAATTGCGGTATGAATTATCCGTATGATCGAAACTGTATCTATTCAACTTTGTTGTCGTGTAGATTGAAGATGCTTTAGGATTAGCCGTGTACTTAGAGTCAGGCTTCAGATAAGGAGCAAGGGCAATGAACCAATTATTAAAAAAAATTCTACTGGCTGGTGTGTGCTTGCTTATGTTGGCTGGGCTGGCTAAGGCCGATGCGCTTTCAGATGCAAAGCTTGCCTATGATGGGGGAAGTTTTGCAAAAGCAGTAAAGTTGCTCAAGCCACTTGCACAGCAGGGAGATTCTGATGCACAGATGATGCTTGGTGGAATGTATATCAAAGGGCAAGGCGTTTCGCAGAGTTCCATGGAGGCGGTGAAGTGGTATCAGTTGTCGGCAGAGCAGGGCAATGCCCAAGCGCAATTCATACTG
>CANFCA010000023.1 GCA_947445045.1 Gallionellaceae bacterium | reverse complement strand
CTACTTTTGAAATCCGCCCAGACTTGAAGAGCCAGCTCGACCATCTGGCACTAGAAAGCCATCGCAGCGCGAGTGAATTGGCGAACGAAGCCTTGTCGCTTTATCTTGCCCAGCAGCGTCGCATTGCTGCGCGCATTCAAGATGGGTTGGCACAGGCGCAGCGTGGCGAGTTTGTGATGGATGAAGAAATGGAAGCATTCTTCGCGCGCCATGCAGTACCGATTTTGAGTGATAGGAGAACCTTATGAGTGCAATGGTTGATACGTTGGTGGCGCAAGCTAAAGGGTTGCCAGAACAAGACCGATTAGCTTTGCTAGATGCTTTGTTTGAGTTGGTTAGTCCAACCGAACCTGCCGTTGAGCAGGCATGGATAGCGGCGTGTGAACAGCGCATGGCGGCAATAGATCGCGGCGAAATGTCGTTGGTTGATGCCGACGAAGTGATGATGAAATATCGTCTGTGATTCATCTCTATTTTTCTTCGGCGGCGCGTGAAGAGTTGGATGCGGCGTTTGACTATCTTGAGCAACAACAACTTGGTTTAGGCTACCGATTTACTGCGGACGTGGATGATGCTCTTGCGCGTATTCGCAGCCAACCGTTGGCATGACAGTCGCCTACCTGGATATTGGCGCAACAGAAAAAATTAAAAGAGAATCAGGCTATGCCCTTAACCCCTTACCTCAATACCTCGCCCCTCCTCGGTAACCGCGTTTATTTACACCCTTCCTGCCAAGTCATCGGCGAGGTGACGTTAGGCGATGACTGTTCCGTGTGGTGCAACACGGTGTTGCGCGGTGACGTGAACCGCATCGTGGTTGGGCGCGGTTCGAATGTGCAGGATTTAACCATGGGGCATGTGTCGCACAAGACGGTGGAGAAGCCGGACGGTGCGCCGCTCATCATTGGCGATTATGTAACGGTGGGGCATTCGGTGATTTTGCATGGCTGCACGATTGGCAATGAGTGTTTGATCGGCATGGGGTCGATCGTGATGGACGATGTGGTGATTCCCGACCGCGTGATGATAGGCGCGGGCAGCATGGTGACGCAGGGCAAGGTGCTGGAACGCGGTATGTTGTATATGGGTCGCCCCGCCAAAGCTGTGCGTGCGCTGACTGCGGAGGAGGTGGCCTACCTGCGTTATTCCGCCGAGCATTACATGCGGGTGAAGGATAATTATTTGCGCGGACTGACGGCGTAACGGAGAAATGAACAATGAGTGTGAATGAGCAAAAGGAAATCTACCGCGCCAAAGTAAACTTAGAAACGTCACAAATGGCGTGGAAAGATTTGCAGCGTTATTTTGCCAGCGGCGTGGCATTGTACGTGGCGCATGATTTAGATTTGGTCGAGGTGGCGTTTCAAATGTCCGAAGATAATGCGACACAAATTCAACAGTGGATGGCAGCGGGCAAGTTTGGCAAAGTGACGGATGAGCAGGCCGCAGCTTGGTATGTGGCGGATGCGCTGTTGTGGGCAGTGGTGGTTAGCCCGTGGGTGTTGGTGCAGCAGCGCTGTTGATTAGATCAATAATTTAGATTCGAAGCTTATCGTCATTCCCGCGAAAGCGGGAATCCAGCAATTCGAATGGTTACCGCGAAGTGGTACAACACCAAAATTTGTGTCCGCTTCGCGGATTATTTTTTCACTGGATTCCCGCCTTCGCGGGAATGACGAATTACACAATTTGATGAATGCTTCAAAAAGCTAATTCTCCAAAGGAGCGCGTATGTTATCGATGCATAGTTGGTTTTACTGGGCATTGCTCTCCGCCGTTTTTGCTGCAATGACGGCTATCTTCGCCAAAATTGGGTTGGAAGGCGTGGATTCCGATTACGCCACCTTGATACGCACTTTGGTGATTTTGTTGGTGTTGTCTGGCTTCGTTTATTTCACGGGCAAGTGGAGCGATCCGTTTGCGCTGAATCGTAAGACTTGGCTGTTCTTGTCGTTGTCAGGATTGGCTACAGGCGCATCGTGGGTGTGTTATTTCCGCGCGTTGAAATTGGGAGAGGCTTCTAAAGTCGCGCCAGTGGATAAGTTCAGCTTAGTGCTGGTAGCAATCTTCGCGGTGATATTTTTGAACGAGCGTCCTAGCGTTAGAGATTGGGTGGGAATTTTGTTGGTTGCGGCGGGTGTGGTGTTGTTAAGTTTAAGACGCTAATTACGGCGGCGTGTGGAAGCGAGATAACCCAATATCAAAATACCTATCACCAGTAGTTGAGCCAGTATTGTTTGATGGGTGGGGGCAATACCCAGTATCGGCACTGTAATAAAATCAATTTTACTTGCTGACACCACGCCTGCTTTTTGTAACGAAGTCACGCCTTGTCCGGCAAAAATAATCGACATGATTGCCAGCAAAAGCGAGGTGCAGATAAACAGCACCTTGTTAGTTAGCAATAAGCTAAATTGAAACACAGCCCAACCTATTGCGAACAGAATAACAGCACCAGTTAGGAGGCCGCTCCACATAACGGGCCTCGCACTATTGGAGAGTTGCGTCCACAGCGCGTCGTAAAATAATGTTGACTCAAATGCCGGGCGAAACATTGCAGCAAAAGAGAGTAGTGCCAACATCCAAAGGTTTTTCTTGGTGAATATTTGGTTTAATTGTTCCGACAAGGCAGTGAGACGAACTTGCCCGAAAAGGTTACGGTATAACCAAAAGCCAAGATAAATCAACATCGCTGAAGCGGTGAGTGCGGTGATGCCTGACCCGATTTCTCGGTAAATACCTGATATTTCTGTTATCCAATTAACAATCATCCAGATTAATATGCCAAGCAATACAGCACATATCCAACCCGCATAAATATGAGTTAACGCCCTGCCCTGGTGAGTTTTCACTGCAAATGCAAGCAGCACAGCGATGACTAATATTCCCTCAAAGCATTCTCTTAACAAAACAAATACGGAACTAAAAAAAGTGCGCGTAACAGAGAGTTCGCCATCCCTAAATCGCGCATCTGCTTGTTTGAGCAAGGCTTTCGCCAGAACAGTTTTCTGAGTAATCGTGGCTAGAGGTGCGCTGCTGGCTATGAGTTGCCGCGCTGCCATCATTTCACTCTCAATGCTGCGGCGTAGCTTTTTATCGAGCGTGTCTAAGCTGACTTCCATTGGCTCAAAGCCATCCAAATAAGCAGAAATGGCGAGTTGTTGAGCATCCGCTTGGCCGCCCTCTTGGTAGCGAAGCAGTGCCGCATCAAGTTGTTCTGCAGCAAACGCTAAGGTGGCGTGAGGGGTGACTTGAAGGGCTTTGGGATCAGATCTCAAGTAAGCAAAAACTAAACGGGTTTGATCCCCATAGAGTGTGGCGACTTGATTGCTGGTTAAGGTGGTCAATGCGGCCATATCAGGTGTCGGCCCCCTGTAATTGCGCTTTTCCCAGAACATACGCCCTTGTTCAATTTGCTCAGGGGTCTTACGAAAATTAGAAACTAAAAAAGCCAATGACCATCGATCTTCATCAGAAAGTTGTGAAAAAGCCCGCATTGCCGTATTGCCAACACCCAGTGAGATGCTGCTGTACAAGCCATAAACACTGCGTTGTCCCATGCGGACATCATCGTGAAAGTTAGCAGGCTTTGGGTTAAGTACATTACTGAATTGACCATCGCCATGCCCAGTTGCACCGTGGCACGGGACGCATAGCTGTTGGAAAATTGCCATAGCAGGCAAAGGTTGTGGAAGTCGGCGCGGTGTGACAGGAACTTGGTAGGATTCGATAATTGAGTTGCGTAATTGCTTAGCCAGAACACTCACGTAGTCAGCAGGGCCCTTGTCTTTAACTTTGGCGGAAATTTCTTCAGCTTGGGCAATCATCGCCGCTCGATTGGGATGATCGGGTAATTTATGCATCAGGATTGCGGCTTGTTCTGCAAACCCAGATTGCTCGGCAAATTCGGTTTCGTTGAGTATTTTTCCATACAGTACGGAACCAGCATAATCAACGCTGACATAATCCAGCATGTGCAAAATCGTTTGCGCATCGCGGTTGGTGGCTTCGTCGGCATGTGCGAAATGTGTCATCACAACAAAAATTAGCAGCGCAATGGCTGAGTAAGTTTTCTTGCTTGAGCGAACCGACATTTATACGACTCCGTGTTTAAGGTAGAGCGTAGCCTACGCTTGCTAAGCCGTCATAGTATTAGATTGCTTTAACTAAGTCGATATTGACCATAAGGTGCAATGCTGGGACACTATCCCACTCAGTATTTAGCATGGTGAGTAAACTAACATGACGCGACTATTCCTAGCCATTTTTATTACTTTTTTTACTGCCAATGTTTATGCGGCGGGTAGCTCCATGCCCAGCCATAGTTTACGAGTTGAGCTTTATCCCGAACAACATTCATTGTCGGTTGAAGACTATATCTCAGTGCCGCGTGGTTCGCCGCGAACTATTAAATTTTTGCTGCATGGTGAACTAGAGCCTACGTCGACAGATGCTGAAATCAAGTATATCGGTACAGCCCGTGAATCTTGGATGAAGCAATATAGCGTCACACTCCGTCAAGGACGCGACACTTTTTCTATTTCATACGGAGGCGAAATTTTTCATCCCTTGCAGCAAGAGCTACGCGAAGTGCGCAGCTTTGAAAATACGGTGGGCATGATTGCTGAAGAAGGTGTGGTACTTAACGGCGAGAGTGGTTGGTATCCGCAGCTTGAGTTAGAGAATAGCAACGGCATGTTGAGCTATTCCTTGGAAGTTGATATGCCAAGAAACTGGCGTGCAATTAGCCAAGGTTCTGGCGGTAAGGTAAGGGAGGGCAGCGTGTCTTGGCGTGAAAGGCAGCCACAAAAAGAGATACATCTGATTGCGGGATATTTTAAGGAGTTCGACCTGAGTGCAAATGGTGTCAATGCGATGGTCTATTTGCGTAGTGATGATAAGGAGTTGGCGAAGCGATATTTAGATGCAACGATGAAATATATCAATATGTATCAAAAGCTAATTGCACCTTACCCCTATGCAAAATTCGCACTAGTAGAAAATTTCTGGGAGTCGGGTTTTGGCATGCCCTCCTTCACATTGTTAGGTCGCCAAGTGATTCGCTTACCGTTCATCATCGACTCTTCTTACCCACACGAGATTTTGCACAATTGGTGGGGTAATAGTGTGTATGTTGATTATGATAAGGGTAATTGGTCGGAAGGCTTGACTGCATATTTGGCTGATCATTTGTTGAAAGAACAGAAGGGCGCGGGCGCAGATTTTCGACGTTCAACATTGCAAAAGTATGCAGACTTCGTTTCTACTGGTCGCGATTTCCCGCTGACGAAGTTTACTTCGCGTAACAGTGCTTCTACCGAGGCGTTGGGTTATGGCAAAGCAATGATGATGTTCCACATGCTGCGTAGACAGATGACTGACGACCGCTTTATTCTCGCCCTGCAAAATTTTTATAAGGCGTATCAGTTCAAGCAGGCAAGTTTTTCAGATATGGAATTATTTTTTTCGGAAGCGGCTAATAAAGACTTCAAGCCCTTCTTTACACAATGGACTGAACGTACAGGGGCACCACAACTGGGCTTGGTCTCAGCACAACAAGAGGATGATGGGGACGGCTACGAACTGATTGTAAAGATAGAGCAAACGCAGCCAGAGCCAGCTTATTTGCTGGACGTGCCGATTGCAATAACATTGGCGGGTGACTCAAATGCCTATTCAACCGTGATCAAAATGACTGGCAAGCAAGCTGAATTACATCTTCCCCTTAAGGATAAACCTTTACGCGTGGATATTGACTCTGAGTTCGATTTATTCCGTCGCTTAGGTGATGAAGAAATGCCAGCTGCGCTTTCACAAGTGTTGGGTGCTGAAGATGTGATGATCGTTTTGCCACACAAAGCATCCGAGGCGTTGCGCACGCAGTACGCCAACATAGCAGAAACTTTGGATCAACAGCTTTTACACACCACCCAGATTAAATGGGATGACGAACTTGAAAAATTGCCCACAAAAGGTGCGATATGGATGTTGGGTTGGGAGAATAAATTCCGTGGTGAGTTCCAAGCTACTCTCGATTCCAATATAGTAAAGCTAAGCGATACGGGTGGCGAGATCGATGGGAAAGCACTATCAAAAGAAAATGACGCGGTAGCAATCGCCTCGCAAATCGGCAGGACACCGGTTGTTTGGTTGGCGGCAACGGATGCCAGAATGCTGCCCGCACTCGCCAAGAAATTACCACATTACGCCAAGTATAGTTACTTGGCCTTTAATGGCGAAGAGGATCCAGAGAGCCCAGTCGTTAAAACACCTAAGCCTAAACGGACGTGGCTAGAATTTCCGGGTCCAAGAGGTCCCGGCATAGTAACTATGGAAGTTGAGCCAGAAGTACGTGGCTTGGCGGACATCAACAACTTTATTAAAGGAACGTGGCCGATAGCAAATTCGCCGCTTACGATGGCAGTGCGATTGATGGATGGAAAGACTAAAGTTGTTTCGAAAGGTAACTTGGCGAAGCGCAATGCTTTGGCGCAATAAAAAGGGCTTTTAATTTAGTTGCACTACAAACTGCAATTCATTATTCGCGTTTTTAATGCTGTCACGTTTCACGGTGACGTGTACGCGTTCGTTGGGTTGTTTGTCGAACATAACGGCTTTTAATTCCGCCAAGTTTGTTACGCGTTCGCCATCCAGAGAAATAATGTGATCGCCGAGTTCCAAGCCTGCCATTTTTGCAGGACTACTGGCTGAGAAATAGCTGATATACATACTAGAAATATCATCCACAAGTGTGATGCCTAATTTTCCTGCACGCGGGAAGTCTTTCGTTTGACTAGGCAATTCCGTCGTTAACGCATAATCGGCAATATTAGCAAATTGACCAAAGTCAGCACCATTCACCGTCACGATGCTTTGATTTGCGCCTAGACGACGATTGACGCGTTCGGGGATGCCATCACCATACAAGATGTGTACCAATCCAGCTAACACGACCACACGCGATTGTTGGTGGTTATTCAAGTAGCGCACGGTGGTGTCTGCCATACCCTCATCCCACAACAACACGCCATCCACAAAGTAATCAAAACTCGCAGCTGGCGGGTGCGAATCAAAAATGGACCGTAATCGCTGCATGTAATTTGCATTGGCAGGTTTAATCCCGGTGGGAGTTTGCGCCAACTCTTGAGGCGAGAGTGCTTTCATGCCGCTTTTGAATACTTTGTTGTGTAGCTCTTCAGGTACATTCAATGCCAAAATCGGAATATGATTTTCACGGGCGAACTGGAAAATAGGGCGCAACATGCGGTAATCAATTTTCCAGCGCTTGTAGTATTCGGTTTTTTTCAGCATCTCCTTTTCATCAATCCATCCCGCGACGTATTCGTCTAAGAATGGTTGAAAGGGTTGCTGAAAGTATTCAACCCCGATAGCGAAATCGGGATAGCGCGCATACATACTTTTGATAATGCGCAGTTGATTTTCATGATGTTCAACACTATCGTGAACCTCGCCAATAAACAGCACGCGCTTATCCACCATCTGGTCAACCAATGCCGTGCGCGCAAGTTGCTGGCTAGGGTCGATGGTCTTAGGCATTACACCAGAAGACGATGTAGGCACGGGAAGTCTAAAGCCGCTATTGTTGTTCTCAAGCAAGCCGCAGCCTGTGCAGCAAGCTGTGAGCGCAAGCATCGCGAAATACTTTTTAACCATCGTGGTTTAATCCTATTAACTTTGCTGACGGCTAACTTTTTGGGGGCACGTAACCATCTGGCATTGCTACGCCTTCGCCAAAAAAGTATTTTTCCATCTGTGTGGCGAGATATTTGCGCGACTGAATATCGGCGAGGTTAAGGCGATTTTCATTCACCAACATAGTTTGAAATTTGAGCCAATCTTGCCAAGCTTGTTTGGAGACGTTATCTAGAATCCGCTGACCCAATGGACCAGGATAAGGTAAACGATCTAATCCTTCTGCTTCGCGTCCCAGTTTGACGCATTGAACCATTCTAGTCATGTTACTAATCTCCAAAAGTTGTGAGTGTGACAGCGGATTGTGGGCTTGGTTCGCAGGTAAAGTTTAAGCGCCTGACCAGCTAACTAGCCCGCTGTAATAAGTGCCCAGCACGACCAAGCCAAACGCGATGCGATACCAAGCAAACACGGTGAAATCATGGCGGCTGATGTAGCGCAACAGTCCGCGCACCGCGAAGAAGGCGCTGATGAATGAAGCAATCGAGCCAACCAAAAAGATACCCAAATCATCGGCGTGAAAATCGTGGCGGTATTTCACTACCTCATACAAAGTCGCCATTGTTAAGGTTGGGATAGCGAGGAAGAAGGAAAACTCCGTCGCTGCCTTGCGTGATAAGCCAAAAAACAAGCCTCCAATGATGGTCGCACCCGAACGTGATGTGCCGGGTATCAGTGCCAAGGCTTGCGCACAGCCCATCTTTAATGCGTCCTTCCAGTGCATGTCATCCACGCTTGCTATCGTGATGGTGTGCTTACGTTTCTCTGCCCAAAGAATAATGAACGCACCGATGATGAACGCTAGTGCGACAGGCATCGGAGCGAACAAATGTTCTTTGATGGCTTTGCCAAATAACAAACCGAGTATCGCCAACGGTAAAAAGGCGATAAACAAATTCAGCGTGAAGCGTTGCGCGGCCTCTTGTTTTTGCAGCAAGCCGTTGGTAACGGAAGCTAGCTTGGCGCGGTATTCCCAGCACACTGCCAAAATTGCGGCGAATTGAATGACAATCTCAAACACTTTGCCGCGCTCGTCGTTGAAGTTGAGCAAGTCACCCACTACGATTAAATGCCCCGTCGAAGAAATCGGTAAAAACTCAGTAAGTCCCTCAACGATGCCGAGTATCACGGCTTTTAAGTAAATTAAATCCATGGTTATCCTTGCTTGAGTAAATCGGCGACGCGTTGATTGACTGCAATCCGTTCGTCATCACTCATCTCTATCCAACGGGTAATCTCATCGAATGTGCGCATGCAGCTGCGGCAAACATCGTCGCCTAGCACCGTGGTGCAATGGCCAATACAGGGCGATTCGGCGGTGACTGGCGATGTGTTGCTAGTTTGCATGTTTAGATTAAGATTTGCTGTATAACTGGCTGCCTTTCGTAACAAACTCCACCGCTTTTAATTCCATGCCTTTGTTCAATGCATCCGCTTCAGCGATGCCTTCCTTTGCGGCGAAGTCGCGCACGTCTTGTGAGATTTTCATCGAGCAAAAATGCGGGCCGCACATGGAGCAGAAGTGCGCGACTTTGGCGGATTCCTTCGGCAAGGTTTCGTCATGGAATTCGCGCGCGCGATCTGGGTCGAGTCCCAAGTTGAACTGGTCTTCCCAGCGGAATTCAAACCGCGCTTTGGATAATGCGTTGTCGCGCACTTGTGCACCGGGATGTCCCTTCGCCAAATCAGCAGCATGGGCAGCGATTTTGTAAGTGATGATGCCTTCTTTTACGTCAGCTTTATTCGGCAAACCCAAATGTTCTTTAGGGGTCACGTAGCACAGCATCGCCGTGCCAAACCAGCCTATCATCGCCGCGCCTATCGCCGAAGTGATGTGGTCGTAGCCCGGCGCAATGTCCATGGTCAAAGGGCCGAGTGTGTAGAACGGCGCTTCGTGACACCACTTGAGTTGCAAATCCATGTTCTCTTTAATCATGTGCATAGGCACATGGCCGGGGCCTTCGATCATCACTTGTACGTCGTGCTTCCAAGCCACTTGTGTTAGTTCGCCCAGCGTTTTCAATTCGCCTAACTGCGCTTCGTCATTGGCATCGTAAATCG
>CANFCA010000022.1 GCA_947445045.1 Gallionellaceae bacterium | reverse complement strand
GAACGAGCCAGTCCGCATTCAACAAGCCGATTTCTCACAAGACGAAGAAATCAAAGTATTGAAAGCCAGCTCAAAGCGTATGGGCGGCATCGCCACATTCTTGGGTTGCGCGCGAGATTTTTCCGAAGGACGCAATGTCTCGGAGATCAGCTTCGATGCTTACGGCAGCATGGCACTTGCCGAGATGAATAAATTGCGCTACGAAGCGATTGAAAAATTCGACCTGTTGGATGCGCGCATCGTGCACCGTATCGGAACAGTGCAAAGCGGCGAGAATATCGTATTCATCGCGGCAGGAGCAGAACACCGTGTCGCCGCGCTGGAGGCCTGCCGCTGGATGATCGACGAACTGAAACAGCGTGTACCTATCTGGAAAAAAGAGATTACGCCGGAAGGTAATGCATGGGTGACACCACACCCGTAGTATTTGTCGTTGATGAATTAAGCGCAGAAATGGTTGCGGGTAGGTAAGCTAAAATGGCAGCTATGTGCCAAAAAGAAGTATTCGATATAGGGTTGACAACGTTTGTTGTTGCTTATAACTGGATATACAATACAGCAAGTGGGTACGTAGTCTAAACTTCTTTTCTGCTGTTTTGCCGCACAATTACATAAAAGCTGTTCACATGGTCACTTCGAGCTTAAGGCGAAATATAGGTGGAGCCATAATTTATGTCAGTCAATTATTCATCCTCCCAGATTAATCGTCACCAGTCAGTAACATGGTTGCTGGTTGTATTAACAGGATCAGTTTTCTTTATAGAACTGCTGGTGATGTTTTTCTTGGATATGCTGCCGCCTATACCGAAAATAGCGACTTTTCTTTTGGATTCAGCTGTACTTTCTATGCTGATATTTCCAATATTTTATTTTTTTGTTTTTCGTCCTTTATTGCAAAACATTATCGATCTCAGACAGGCGGAGGAGGATTTACGCACTACCTCAGTTGCTTTTGAGAGCAAAGATCCTATCCTGATCACAGATGCACACGCCAACATCCTTCGAGCCAACAAAAAGTTTCTAAACTTCTCTGAATATAGTTCAGAAGAGATAATTGGTAAAAATTCCCGTATCTTTCAGTCAGGACGGTATAGCAAAGATTTTTACCACAAAATGTGGCAGCATTTGTTGCGTAATGGCTATTGGGCCGGGGAGATGCATTTTAAGTGTAAACGAGGCCATATTTCGCCAATTTGGGTGGCTATCACCGCAGTAAAAAATGATCAGCAGGAAACTACGCATTACGTTGCCATATACAATTTGTAATTGAACCGCATGATTACAATTCAGCATTGGATCGAAAGCAGCTCAGCGTATCAAACCTAGCAATAGCGTTCATCTAATCAAATAACCCAAATTTATTTTTCTTAATCAATGAAATTAATTTCCATCGTCGGACACTCCAATGCGGGCAAGACCACGCTGTTGGAAAAATTGATTTGCGAACTCAGCGGTCGCGGCTTGCGTGTTGCCACGATAAAACATGCGCATCACAAGGTGGAGTTGGATACGCCGGGTAAGGACAGTTATCGTTATAAGCAAGCGGGTGCGGTGATGAGTATGTTGCTTACCCGCGATGCGCTGCAACTGGTGGCGGATGCCAAAGAGGAGCGTGAGCCGGAGCAGCTGGCGCAACGCTTTTTGGGTGAGGCGGACTTGGTGCTGGCGGAAGGTTTTTCACATGCGCCCGGCGCGAAGATTGAAGTATTGCGTCGCGAATGTGGCAAGACAGCGCGTTGCGCTATTGAAGACGGATTAATCGCCATCGTCACCGATATGGATGAGGTTTATCCGCAGTTGCCGCATTTTGGGTTGGAAGATATTTCCGCGATTGCCCAATTTATCATTGACCGTAAATGATCTCCAATTGCACTGCACTGATTTTGGCGGGTGGCGAATCGCGCCGTATGGGGCAAGATAAAGCGAGTTTGTTGTTGGGAGAACGCACTTTGCTGCAAAGCGTGGTTGCTACTATGCAGCCGTTGTTTGCTGAAGTCATCGTCAGTGTGCGGCAACCGCGACACGAGATTGATTTGCCGCAAGTGTGTGATGACCCCTCGAACACCGGGCCATTGGCTGGTTTGGTTGCTGGATTGGAAGGCATCAACACGCCGTGGCTATTTGCGCTGGCTTGCGACATGCCTTTCATCACGCCAGCTGTGATTGAATATCTGGCACAACAACGTGCTGATTGTCAGGCTGTGGTGCCGATGGTGAGTGGCTATCCGCAACCGTTGGCAGCGTTCTATGCAGTAAACTGTTTGCCCCTAGCACGGGATTGTCTCAATGGTTCTGGCAAACACAGTCTGCGAGAATTGCTGGAGCGTTTGCAAGTGTGCTATGTGAATGAAGCGGAACTGTTGAATGCCGACCCAACCTTGGCGAGCTTTTTTGACTTGGATACGCCACAAGATGTGACAATCGCAATGAATAAACTGGAAAGTAAATAATGGAACATTTGCAAGTTAGCGTGGCGCAGCGCATCGTTCTCGAATCGGTTGCGACGCTGGGTGTTGAATCGGTAAAGCTGGAGCAGTCATTGGGGCGAGTGTTGGCGGAAAGCATTTGTGCCAATCGCGATTTGCCCCCTTACGACGTATCGGCGATGGATGGTTTTGCGGTGCGCAGCGCGGATGTGATGAATGCGCCCGTGACATTGGAAATCATCGAAGACATCAAGGCGGGCGACATGCCGACCAAGATCGTGCAAGCTGGACAGTGCTCGCGCATTATGACGGGCGCACCGCTGCCACAGGGTGCGGATGCGGTGATACGGGTTGAAGATACTCAAGTTGAATCTCACACCTCTGTGCAGATCGTTAAGGCTGTGAAGTGCGGCAATGACGTGCGCTCGCAAGGTGAGGGCATGAAAACGGGCGAGGTGGTGTTGCTGGCAGGCACCGAAATTACACCGGGTGTGATTGGCATATTGGCAACCGTTAAGGCGGCGCATTTTGCAGTGTATCGTCGTCCGCGTGTAGCGATCCTTTCTACGGGCAATGAACTGGAAGGTATGGATGATCCGGTCGATCCAAATAAGATTCCTGACTCCAACACTTATGCCTTGATGGCGCAAATTCAGGCACTTGGCATAGCACCAGTGTTGCTCGGCATTGCACGAGATGATCCGATCGAGCTAGAACAATATCTAAGGCGCGGGTTGGAATTTGACGTGCTGCTGGTTTCCGGTGGCACGTCAGTAGGTGTGCATGATTATGTGCGCCCGACCATTGAGAAGCTTGGCGTGCAGATGAAATTCTGGCGCGTGGCGATGAAGCCTGGACATCCGTTGGCTTTTGGCACAACCAATAAAACAGCCGTGTTTGGGCTACCCGGCAATCCTGTGTCCAGCATGGTGTGTGTAGAAGAATTCGTTGCACCTGCATTACGCCAAATGATGGGCAACTCGCGGCTACATCGCCGCACCGTGGAAGCAAGTTTGGCGCATGACATCAAACATCAAATCGGGCGTACCGAATTTGTGCGAGCGCAATTGACGCGCAACGCGGAGGGCTATGTCGCTAGCACAACTGGCACGCAAAGCAGCGGCGTGCTGCTATCCATGGCGAAAGCAGACGGCTTGTTAATTATCCCAGCCGAGAGCAAAGGACTTGCAGCAGGTGAACAAGCCACTGTGCAATTGCTGGATGGAGCGGTATTTCAAGATGAAGCTGGATTCAGGGAGTAAGCAATGAGCATCGCACGTATCGGAATTTTGACCATTTCAGATCGCGCCAGTCGCGGTGAATACGAAGACAAAGGCGGGCCTGCCATTCATGCGTGGTTCACGCGTGTTATTACTTCACCGTGGCAAGCAGTGGCACGCGTGATTCCAGATGAGCAACCTCAAATCGAAGCAGTGTTGCGTGAATTATCCGATGTGGAAAACTGCTGTTTGATCGTAACGACTGGCGGTACAGGCCCCGCGTTGCGTGATGTCACACCCGAAGCTACCGAAGCAGTGTGCAGCAAAATGATGCCGGGCTTTGGTGAGTTGATGCGCACTGCATCATTGAAATTTGTGCCCACTGCGATTTTGTCGCGCCAGACAGTAGGCATACGCGGCAAGAGTTTGATTGTGAACTTGCCCGGCAAACCATCTGCGATTGATGATTGTTTGAATGCAGTGTTTCCGGCGATTCCCTATTGCATTGATCTTATCGAAGGGGCATATCTGGAATCGGATGTAGAGCAATGTAAGGTATTTCGCCCGGCGCATGCCAAGCCAAAGTAAATAACTGCTGACGATCATTAGCGGGGAATGTTGCCCCAACTAAGTTCTTTAGTTCACTGCCAGCGTTTCAGGTGGCAACAATCCTTTTAATAATTTAGCTAAACTTTCCATCGTCGGTGCGATGGGTGAGCGTTTCCGCCAAACCAGTCCGATGGTGCGGGATGCGCCTGGAGCGGCGAGTGGACGCAGTGCGACGCGTGTGCCGAAATCATGGGATTGCATGCCAGCTAATGCCGGCATCAAGGTAACCCCCAGTCCCATACCGACCATCTGACGCAGTGTTTCTAAGCTGGTCGCACGAATTTCTTCGTTGTCGAATTCTGTTTGTTGACAGGCTGCCAAGGCTTGATTGCGCAGGCAATGCCCTTCTTCCAGCAACAATAAATTCGCATTCATTAAATCGCTAATGTGTATTTCCGATTCTGCCGCCAAAGTGTGGTTGACAGGCACAGCCGCTAAGAAAGATTCACAAAATAGCGGAACGATTTCTAGTGCGGGATCTTCGGCGGGTAAAGGTAGTGCCAGTAATCCCGCATCCAACTTTCCTTCGGTTAAATGTGTCAGTACATGCGGGGTCATTTCTTCGCGCAGCAGCAGACGCAGCTTAGGAAATTGCTCGTGTATCACGGGCAATACATGCGGCAAATAATACGGCCCTAGCGTAGGGATGACACCGAGATGAATGGCGCGAACCATCGGGTCTTTGATTTGCCGCGAAAGTTCGTAGATGCGGTTGGCTTCTTCAATGATGCGCCGTGCAGAATCAACTATTTCAACGCCTGCCGGTGTAAGCGTTACGCATTTCAAGCTGCGATCAAAAATAACGATGCCGAGATAATCTTCTAATTTTTTAATCTGGGTAGAAAGCGTGGATTGGCCAACGAAGCAGATTTCAGCCGCATGACCAAAATGCCCAGCATCCGCAAGTGCCACTACATAACGCAATTCTTGCAGAGTCATGTGTTTGCCTTTCGTAAAAGATGAGGAGTTTTCATGCAATTCATTTAACGCATGGAACAGAATTTTTTTATCACAGAATTGATTATCGGCTCGTGAGCCACGATACACGATTGATTCTATGAATGGTGATGATTGATTAAATACATCGCAAAAAAATCGCTAACGCATCGACGCTTGGAACCCCTATTTGGCGGACTTATCAGCATACGATTGATTCACTCAATGAGTGCTATTCATACTATTCGTTAGATTAGTTTTTTAATTAGGAATGTAATCACCTGCGTTGATGGACTCACAAATTTTGTAATTTACATCATCGACAAAATCAAAAGGATTGCAAAGTTTTATCGCAATTTCTGTGTATTTATTAACAGCTTTAGTTGACGAATAATGAGGAGAGAAATCATGACTGATTTTAATAAATTAAATCGAAGAGAGTTTTTAAGCATTAGTGGAATGGCAGGACTAAGTACCTTGGTAGCAAGTGCGGTGGGGGTCAATTTTGGCATGGTGGAGGTGGCTCAAGCGGCACTCGGCAAGGGCAAGGTAACGCCGTTTCGTTTTGCGATTTTGACTGACGCACACTTGTTCAGTCACGTTGATCACAAGTTTGATGAAATGCTGGTAAAAGCAGTTGATGACTGCAATAAAATGAAGCCGCTCCCCGACTTCGTTCTCTACTGCGGCGACATCGCGCAGAATGGCACGACAGATCAGTTGGAGAAAGGTAAGCGGATTCTTTCCAAACTTAAAATGCCGATTCACTTTATTCCAGGTGAACACGACTGGTATTTAGACATGGGAGAAGCATGGCGAGGAAATTTTGGCAGCCCAACGTGGTCTTTCGATCACAAGGGTGTGCATTTCATCGGTATGAATTCGATCATTGTGCGTGATTTCTGGACAGCGGCGGGTATGTCTGCGAAGGAAAGAATGGATGTGATGGAGATGTTGGAAAGCCCGATTGCTGGGCCTTGGGGCGTGCGGGAAGAGCAACTTACGTGGCTGAAAAAGGATGTGAAAAATCTTGCGCCGGATACCCCTGTTGTAGTCTTCACTCATTCACCACTATGGGACTACTACCCGCGCTGGAATTTCCAAACCGAAGATGCACCTGAAATTCGCGAAATCCTTTCTCGATTCGAGCGCGTCATGTCGTTTCACGGACACGTTCACCAAACGCTGTATAACAAAATCGGCAATATGTCATCGGTGGGAACGCTCTCCACTTCTTGGCCGTGGCCGTATCCAGATGTGCAATTGATGTATCCGAATATGCAAATGAATCGTTCTGATCCGGGTCAATTTGAAGATGGTGAAGGTACGCAACACATAGACTTGGAGAGCAACTTCAGCGGTGTGATGCAATACGATCCGTTCGGGGATATGTTGACTCCCGCCATGAAAAACGGCTTCAAAATATAAGGAGGGATGAGAGATGAAAGCGAATACTAAAAATGTTGTGATGGGGTTGCTTGCACCCATTGCTTTGATTGGATTGCTTGCCGCAAATCCTGCGTTAGCTAGAGAGCCGTTTACCAAAGCGGAGCTGGCGGCGCAAGAAAAGGCACTGCTTGCGGTGGTGGATCATGGTCGCGATCTATGGCATGGCACGAAGCCTTCGATGACAACGAATGGCTTGGCGTGCGGTAATTGTCACCCTGATGCCGCCGCATCGAACCCGCAAAGCTTCCCTAAGTATCAAGCAAATTTAGGCAAGGTCATTCCGATACGTGACATGATTAACTGGTGCATCATGGTGCCACAACAAGGGCAAACACTGGATGTGAACGGTGACGATATGATTGCGATGGAAGCCTATGCAACCTATATGTATCGGGGCATTGCGATTGATCCTGGGTTGTCTACCAAGCAGACCTCAGCGGTCATTGTGAAATCTGGTCCTGGCTTTCCTAAAAAAGGATCGGGTGTTGGTTACGATAAGTAAATCAATGGGTGGCTGTGAAATAGCAGTCACCTATTTTTAAGCCCAACCACAGGAGTTTAATCATGAAAAAAAGACACGTTTTATTTTTACTAGTGCTGGGTAGCTCACTAGCAATGGCAGAGCAAACTTGCGATTCGCATACTTACCCGATGTCGATGCACGCCGATCAGTATCACGATAATGGCGATGGTACGGTAACTGATAATCAATCGAAATTAACATGGATGCGTTGTTCGTTAGGACAAACTTGGACGGGCACAACGTGTACGGGCACACCGACTACGCATAGTTTGCCTGTTGCGCTTGCTGAGGCTTGCAAACTCAATGAACAGGGCGGTTATGCCGGGCGTAGTGATTGGCGTGTGCCACAAATACCTGAACTCGCCATGATCGTGGAGCGTCAGTGCAACAACCCTCGAACCAACCAAGCACTGTTTCCAGAAACACCCGCGAGCTATTTTTGGACGGCCACTTCACCTGCTGATCCGGGCAATGGCTATGTATTGAGCTTTGGTATAGAAGGCGCGAAATATACGGGTCGGGAAGAGACACTTAACGTTCGCTTAGTGAGTGGTGGCAAGGCGATGTAGGGATAGTCTCGGTGATTTTCGTTAGGCGATACTGCATGCACAGTGAGTCACTAAACGTATTAAAAATAGAAAACCGCGAGGCATGTTTCGCGGCTTTCTGCATAACAACTGAATCGAAGTGATGGTGTTTGCTGAGGTCTTGTTAGATTACTTAATTTACGGATAGCAGCTTCGTCATTGCATTCCGCTCTCCTGCATATTCTCCCGTCAGCACAAATCCAGTCAGATTGTTCAACGTGTCGAAGATTCCCATTTTAATTCCTTGTCCTGTTGCTAATACTTGCCATGTGCCCACTGCATCGCGTGCCACTGGCGAGATGGCAATAGGATGCGCTGGGGTTTTCACTACTACCGGCATGGCAGGAAATTTCACAGTTGTTTCTTCGCCATTCAACACGCGAGCTAAAGTTCGCCCTGCGTGCATGATGGGTAGGATAAAAGGCAACACCTTGCCTTCGATCTCGGCGCAATCACCTAGCGCGTAAATAGCATCATCACTGCTGCATAGCCGCTCGTTTACCACGATGCCGCGATTGACGGTGATGCCTGTCTCGCGTGCAAGTTGGGTGCGCGGGCGTAATCCAACGGCGGAGAGAACGAGATCGGTTGGTATTGTGCGGCCATCGGCAAGGGTGAGCGTGTAGCCTGTTGAGGCTTTATCCACACGCTGTACGGATGTGCCGAAGTACCATTTCACACCAAGTTTTTTCAAGGGTTCTAGCAATTGTTTTCCTGCTTGTTCTGGCATCAAGCTGGCGAGCGGATAAGCACCAGGGTCGATCACGGTGACGGCGTATCCCGCCGCAGCGAAATCATCGGCGAATTCGCAGCCGATGAGTCCGCCGCCCATGATGGCAATGGATTGGACTGTTACGAGCGCCTCTCGCAGCTTTGCATAATCGGCTAGATCATTCACCGACATTATTGCTTCGGCACCGTCTCCTTGCATTGGGATGCGGATAGGATCAGCGCCCAACGCTAACACCAGCTTGTCATATTGCAGCGTACCTGCGGTGGTTTCCAATTGTTTGAGTACAGGATGGATAGCGCGAACTTCGGTATGTGCAAGCAAATTGATGTTGAGTTGCTTTGCCATATTCGCTGCCGGAGTGAGAACCAAACTCGTGGCATCTTTGTTCTGCGCAAAAGCGTTCGACAGCATAGGCTTGGAGTAGTAGTCGCCGCCGTCACGCGACACCAGTGTGATGGGTATGTCGCGGTTCAGTTTGCGCAGTTCGCGAATAACGGTGTAGCTCGCCAAGCCGCTGCCCAGCACAATGATGGGGTTCATGGGTTGCTCCTCAATCTTCTAACAAGCTGCGCAACATCCAGGCATTTTGCTCATGCACGGTCATGCGCTGTGTGAGCAGATCAGCCGTCGGCTGGTCATTCGCTTGATCGGCGATTTTGAAAACTTCGCGCGCAGTACGCACGACGGTTTCTTGCCCCTCTACCAATTGCCGAATCATTTCTTTGGCATTCGGCACGCCATCACTGTCCTTGATGGAAGTGAGCGCGGCGAATTGTTTGTAACTGCCAGGTGCGGGGAAGCCCAAAGCACGAATGCGTTCCGCCAATGAATCCACTGCCAACCAAGTTTCGTTGTACTGTGTCATAAACATCAGATGCAATGTCTGGAACATCGGCCCAGTGACGTTCCAATGGAAGTTGTGCGTTTTGAGATAGAGCGTATAGGTATCCGCCAGCATTCTCGACAAGCCGTCCGCGATGTTGCGCCTATCATTTTCTGAAAGGCCGATGTTGATGCTGGTTGAATTAGCTTTAACTTTGCTCATGATATTCTCCTTCAATAAATTGCCTCGTCACACTTCAATCATCTCGAAATCCGCTTTGGCTACACCGCAATCAGGACATGCCCAATTGTCGGGGATGTCAGTCCACGCTGTGCCGGGTTTGATGCCCTCATCGGGCAATCCAGCCGCTTCGTTATAAATAAATCCGCACACCACACATTGCCAAGTTTTCATGTTGTTCTCCTTAGTTAAGCGTTTACTTTTGCCAACGTGGCACGGTATTGATTAGCGTGGCGTTCTTCTACTTTTGCCAATGCGGCGAAACGCTTTGCTGCTTTGCTTAGCATCGCCTGAAATTGCTCTGCGTGCTGTTTTGATT
>CANFCA010000021.1 GCA_947445045.1 Gallionellaceae bacterium | reverse complement strand
TCTGATCCTGTTCGATATATTTAGCAAATTTGCGTATGGGCGGCACAACGTTGAACTCCTCGAAATATTCTCGCGCTTTGAGGATGTGCGTCCATTTGACATCGCTTAATTCATAGCCATCTGCATCCGCCATCGCACGCCCGATTTCAGGACTCCACGCCTGCATGTCTTCTAGGTATCCATCGCCATCTCGTGTTGGAATATTCATGTTCGACTCCTTATGAAAAATCAGCTGTTCTGCACCACGATCTTAGGGAACGCTGCACTA
This sequence comes from Gallionellaceae bacterium, assembly GCA_947445045.1. GTDB lineage: Bacteria > Pseudomonadota > Gammaproteobacteria > Burkholderiales > Gallionellaceae > Gallionella. Next base: position 9,703 of record CANFCA010000021.1, on the reverse strand, counting down.
TGATCCTGCGCCATGTCCGCCACTTTGACCGCAATACGTCGTGCGATTTTTTTATAAATTTTTGCGATTTCTCCGTCCGGATCAGCGACAACAGTAGGCTTACCTGAATCGGCTTGCTCACGAATGCGTATATCCAATGGCAGTCCGCCCAAAAATTCCACGTCGTAGTCGGCACACATCTTTTCACCGCCGCCTGCGCCAAAGATATGTTCCTCATGTCCGCACTTGGAACAAATGTGGGTGCTCATGTTTTCGACGATGCCGACAATCTTGATGCCGACTTTTTCAAACATCTTGAGTCCTTTGCGCGCATCCATCAGCGCGATGTCCTGTGGCGTAGTGACAATCACTGCACCAGTGACCGGCACTTTCTGCGCCAAGGTCAGCTGAATATCACCGGTGCCAGGCGGTAAATCCACCACCAGATAATCGAGATTGTCCCAACGGGTTTGATGCAGCAATTGATCGAGTGCCTGCGTCACCATCGGACCACGCCAAACCATGGGCGTGTCATCACCATCGATCATGAAGCCAATCGACATCGCTTGCAGGCCATGATTCATCATCGGCTCCATAGTTTTTCCATCGGCTGAGGTAGGCTGACCTGTGATACCCAACATGGTGGGTTGCGAAGGGCCGTAAATATCGGCATCCAGGACGCCAACACGTGCACCTTCAGCAGCTAGTGCTAGCGCCAAGTTCACCGCAGTCGTCGATTTGCCGACACCGCCCTTGCCACTCGCCACCGCGATAATGTTCTTCACGCCTTCCACCAATTTCACGCCACGCTGTACCGCGTGCGGCACGACTTTGCTTGATATGTTGGCACTCACTTTACCCACACCTGGCAGCACAGCTTTGAGGTGTAATTCAACCAACACACGTATTTCGTCCCACACGCTCTTAGCCGGATAGCCCAGCAGAATATCCAACGACACATCGCTGCCGTTGACCTTGATATTCTTCACGGACTTGCCGCTGACAAAATCTTTTTTGGTGTTGGGGTCGATCAAATTCTTCAATGCACTTTGCACGTCTGCTTCGTTAAAACTCATTACTCACTCCCGGATTCAGATATAAAAATTTAGGTTCTAATTTTAAGCTAAGTTGACTTATGTTGTCGGGTATTTTAGTCCGCAATTTTTGCTCAGGGGCGCGATTCACGGCTCGCCCCAGCGGCGGCTAGCCGATCAAGATAATCCTGCCACAGTACTGCTTGGCTTTTACCTAATCTGTAAAGATTCTCCCATGTGTAAATTCCGGTGTCATGCCCGTCATCAAAATTGATTTGCACGGCATAACTTCCCACTGGAATAACTTCACTTACGCCCACCTCTTTTTTCCCTGTTTGCAATACCTCTTGCCCGGGGCCGTGTCCACTGACATCGGCTGACGGCGAATACACCCGCAGGAATTCATAGGGCAATTGATAACAAACATCGTCGCTGAAAGTAATTTCCAGCAACTGGGATTGTTGGAGTAATTTTATTTCTATAGGTTGCGCTGACATATTCTTGGTTTGACTCCTGTAGTGTGTAGCGGTTTCATCTCTGGCAATTGAAACTATCGTGCCTTGTAAAGTGTATTGGCTAATCGAACCATCTGCGAATAAGGAAAATCGTCTAACTCGCCATATTTTTGCTGCGCCATTACCACCAGTGCCGCAATATCAAACACTTCTTCGCCGCCATTCAGCTCAAATTGCAAGCCTTTCAAACCGCCGCACTGCATACGCATCTCTTGCGCGTGAGGCAACGGCCCATCAATGTGCAACTTCCCCAACGCGAAAGTGAAGTTGTGCCGCAACAAATCGCGCAAGCCAATACAGCGCTGATGTGCTTCAGCATCATTGCAGGCAATGATTTCACGTTCAGCAATATTATGCCTCTCTGCTTTTGAACAAGCCGCGCCATTCGTCAAAATAGTTTTTTCAAACGGACAATAGCGCAGGGTCGATGTTGTCAGCGCCTGCCGATAGGCTGCCTCATCCATTGTGAGGGTTAGTCATCCTGAGGATTTGGGCCTGCGACACGTACTTGATTGAGCAAATCCTCGGCATCTAATTCGGTTTCAGCAAACATCACTTTAATGACATAGGTTGCATCAATGGCAAGCTCGGCACGTAGTTGTTTGGCTCGATTTGACGCATCCCGAAACGTGTCGTGCTGCTCCAACTTATTCAAGCGGCGCATGGGTGTTTCAAATATTTTGTAAACAAAATAGGGCATTTCAATCTTTCATGAAATTAGAACAAATAGTTTATTAATATTGGATGATCAGGACTTCGGGGCGGGCTTCAGAAAAGTCACCACGTGGGAATCGGGTGCGTTTTTACTCGAACAGCTGCCCTCCCCGACCCCTGCATCCCGCTCCGCTTCATGCAACAAATTGATCACATCCACATAGTGTTTTTGCTTCACCATCATGAGTGCGGTAAGTCCACCTTCATTGCGCGCCATCACATCAGCCCCCGCCTTCAGCAATGTTTCGGCCACTGCCGTTTCACCGTAACCCGCCGCTAACATTAGCGGGCGAATGCCGTAGCCGATTGGCGCTTCAACGTTGGCTCCCACGTCAATAAGTACCTGCACCACATCAGCAAACCCCTTACCCAGCTCCGCGTTATAGACAGCCTTCATCAACGCTGTCCAACCATGCGCATCACTGACATTAACATCCGCACCCGCCGCAATTAACGCATTCACCGCATTCAAATTTCCAAGGTGCGCGGCTTGCATGAGCAACGTTGCACCATCACTGTCGCGGGCATTTACATTGCCCCCTGCGGCTAAAATTTTCCTGACAAGATCAATGTCTGAATTTTTTACCGCTTCAAATAATTTTGTATCCATTACAACTTCCTTTTTTATTTCACTTACCAACGCTCAGTTGTCCTTTGCACCTTGGTCTACCCATTTTTTTAGAACCGCAATTTTATCCTTGGCTAAACCACCCGCCATGCCGTAGGGCATCTTGATAGACTCGTGAACACGCCCTTCAATCACCTGTATAAAGATGCTAGTGAAACTATCTTTTGGCTTAATAACAGCACCAAACTTGGTTCCCTTCATCAAGCTTGAGTAGCTGCGCATATCCAATCCGCTTTTCTCATAGCCCTTCCCGTTAGGCTCGTGACAATTCAAACAATAGTCATGAATAATGGGCTCGACATCATTTTTGTAGCTAACCTCGTGCTGCATCGGCGCAGAAAATGCCAATGTAGAAAGCAACAACGCCGAAAGAGCTACTGCACACTGCAAGATTCCGTTTTTCATATTGCACCTCACTCTGTAAGAAATTATTTCAGCTTCGACCAAACTTGGTTTTTGACCAAATAAAGCAGGAAAGTTAAAACGAATAAATAACCGAGTACATAGTAGCCAAGCTTATGTCGTGTTTGCTCATCCGGATCAGCAGCCCATGCAAGAAAAGAAACAATGTCACGCGCCTTGCCTTGTGCCTCGGCACGCCCTGCTTCATCAGTGATACCACTGATCCCGAGTATGTCGGGCATTTTGGTTGCAGGATAAATGTGGTTCCCAGACATTCCTTCCGGTGTAATGTAATAGCCCAACAGATAGGAATACACATAACTCGCCCCCCCATCACGGGCCTTTGCCATCAAACTCAAATCAGGCGGCGCTTTACCATAGGCTTGCACAGCATCACTTTCAGACATCTGCGCGAGCATTGCTGAGTCCATAGGCTGGTCACCGCGCCATGTATCTACCACGCTCTTATCTATGCCGAGGTTAACCAGATCATGGTATTTGATGTATTTCAAGCTGTGACAAGAGTGACAGGAATTCATTACCGCATCTACGCCACGTGCTACCGTTTGCAGATCAACGCCCACTTTAACGGCTTCCAGTTTTGCTTCTGATGCCAATGCCGATGAGGCGAAACAGCAGCAAGCCAATAATGTCATGAATTTTTTCATGCCATATCTCCTTTGCGACGCTGGGGCTTGAGCTTGCGTTTAGCTATTCCAGCCGACTCACTCTCCATCAAGGCCATTAATTGAGGAGGCAAGCCGCGCTTTATTAGCCAGCGCTCCTCCACTTTGGAAATGAAGGGTACAAGAAAGAAGGAAGCGAAATAGCACAGGGTCGCTATCTGCCCGATCAGCATAGTTTGGCTGGTTGGTGGAACATAACCGACATATCCCAGCACCAGCATATCCAACATGAACAGATAAAACTGCAAGCGATAAATCGGACGATAGTGCGCACCACCGGGAATGCGTGAACGATCCAGAAATGGCATGAAGGCAAACATCATCACCGACAAACCCATCGCCACTACGCCACCAACCATGTTCGGAACAGAGCGTAGGATCGCGTAGAAAGGCAAGAAGTACCATTCAGGAACAATGTGATTAGGGGTCTGCATCGGATTGGCCGGGATATTATTGGCGGGTTCGATTAAGCTATTCGGCATGAAGAACACAAACACGCAATACACCATCAAGAACAGCCCCAGACCATATAGATCCTTGATCGTAAAATAAGGATGAAATGGAATATTGTCTTTTGCTGCCAGGTCGATACCGCTCGGATTGCTGCTCTTCACCGAATGCAACGCTACCAGATGCACTATCACTGCGCCGATAATGATAAAAGGGAATAGATAATGCAGTGCAAAAAATCGGCTCAACGTTGCATCCCCGACTGTGTAATCACCGCGCAGCCAAATGACCACTTGTTCACCGTAAAAAGGTGTGGCTTGAAACAAATTGGTAATGACTGTTGCACCCCAAAATGACATCTGCCCCCAAGGCAACAGATAGCCCATAAATGCGGTGGCCATGAGCAATAACAGCAAGCCCTGTCCCGTCCACCACAACAGTTCGCGTGGCGCACGGTATGAACCGTAATACAAGGTACGTGCCATGTGGACAAAGATCACAAAGAAGAAAGCTGAAGCACCTGTTGAGTGCATGTAACGCAGCAACCATCCGTAGTTTACGTCACGCATAATGTGCTGTATGGAATCGAATGACAGCGCAACATCCGCCTTGTAATGCATCGCTAAAAATATCCCTGTGGCCACTTGCAACATCAGCACAAATCCGGCGAGAAAACCAAAATTCCACCAGTAGCTGAGATTGCGTGGTGTGGGGTAACCTGTCAGTTCATGCTTGACGAAGCTAGTGAGTGGAAAACGCTGATCTATCCATTTAATAATGCGATTGGGCATGTTCGTCTCCTAGGCTTTGCCGATAATAATTTTGTTTTCTGTCACAAAGCGATACGGAGGTACTTCAAGATTTTTAGGCGCGGGACCGCGTATGACTCGACCACTGTCGTCATACTGACTGCCGTGGCAATGACAGGTCCAACCCGGCTCTTCTTTGTTTGGCACGCATCCCATATGTGTGCAGACCCCAACTACTACCAACCATTCCGGGTGCTGAACACGCTTATTATCCGGCTCTGGATCTGACCCACCATTAGAAGCACTAGACGATTTAATTTGATCCGGTGTTCGACGCAAAATGAAAACTGGCTTCCCCTGCCAAGCAACCGTTCGCATCGCACCAGGTGTGATATCGGATAGATCTACTTCAGTTTCCGCTTTAGCCAATACGTCAGAACTAGGATTCATACTGGCAACAAATGGCACACAGGTCGCTGCCACGCCTACACCGCCCACCACTGAAGTTACTTTAACTAAAAAATTCCGCCTTCCCGTATCGTCCAGTTCATCACTTTTATTCATTTGCTTATAGCTCCCAATCAGAAATTTAGAATATTATTCTTTACTAATATTGAATTGTAAACCTAATATCACCTTCTAGGAATATTAGGGAAATTTCACGTATTCATTACACAAATTTTACAAATCCTTGGCGTTAACTATTTTTGTACGGCCTTCTTCAATGCATCACGAATCGCATCGGGTGTTTTCATTATGTTCATAAAGCTATTTTTTCCCATCATGCTCAAATCGGGAAAATTGATCGCGATACGGAAACGCGCGTACAAGGCATAAACTTTATTGCCGGAAACCAGCACTTCATACGGTAAGTGCGCGGTGGATTTCACATCATGAAAATCAATTTCTGACATGATGAAACGGTCATCCATATACTTTCCTGAATCCGCGCCGCCTTTTAATCCAACGCCGAATACGCTCTCTTTTTTACCGGGAACATCGACGCGATAAACTTTGCTGACACCATTTTTATCGGCAGATAATTTTGCATCCACCGCTTGCACTGCTTCTTCATAGCTCGCATATTCAGCCAATACATCGGGCTCATCGAAATACTCCATGCCCATCATGTAGTGATATTTGCGCGCCTTTTCGGCACTCATACCTTGCGCGCCAAACTCTTCTACCTTGCCTAGGGCCGCCGCTAACCCCGTCGCCACACCGCTCAAATTTCCTTTCATGCGATACACGTTCGCCATATAAACGGGGTTGGTATAGCTCACTTGCACTTCTTTTCCTGCTTCAGTAATTGATACGCGCTGCACCGCGCCATAACCACCGAATTCAGATGCGGCAGCGTTCTTTTTCAATTCATCATTGGTGACGATAATGATGTCAACTCCTGTGTATGGCGAGTATTCTCCAACCACCGAGTAACCTGCCGCAGTGAGTGCTGTTTTTACTTGTGCGGATTTTTCAACGACTGTTCCCGCAGCTTTTGATGCCAAGATAAATGGCTTGAGTATCGTATCGGCAGCTTGCGCACTTGTTGTGATGGAAATGAGTAGTGCGGAAAACAACATGCTCTTGAATTTCATTTCAACTCTCCTTGCATTGAATTGGACTACGGAAAATGCTTTGCAACTTTTTAGTTAACGATGGCGACAAAAACACGCGTCTTGGGTAAACCAATATCCAGAAAAAATTGCTCGGCAACAGCCAAAGCCGATTCTGGGCCAGCGAGATAAATATCGCTTTGAGTGATCTCTGCATTGCTTGCAACAATACTGCTGAGTTGCTCATTCAGCTTCTCTTCACGCTTGCCGTTTACCGCTCGCAAATCAAAGCCTGCCACTTGTTGCTCATAGTGAAAATTGTCCAGTGCATCAGCCCATGCGCGTCCCACATTAGGCAAATAGATATGCTCTTGGCTTGATCCGATTCTGTATAAATGGATAGACTCGGCCTCCAGCGACATAGCATGTTCGATCACGCTTTTAATTGGTGCAAAACCCCCATCAAACGCAAAAAAATACAATGGACGCGGCGATTTCTCATGCAGAATGAATTCGCCTTGTGGCCCTTCCACCTCGACCACATCATTCTGATTGAGTCGCTCAAAAACGTAGTCAGAAAATAAATTTCCAGGCAATCGTCGCAAATGGAATAACAAGTTACGATCATCACAGGGACAGCTGGCAATAGGCAATTCGGCAGTGAAAGATTGACCAACGCGCAAGGTCACACTTTGCCCAGCGAGAAAACGCAAACGCTCACTGCGAGGCGTTTGCAAATGCAACAAAACCATATCTCCCGCAAGCGCGTCTATCGCTTTGACCTTGGCACTAATTTGCTGAAATGGGATGTCCTGCACACCCCCCGCTACGGCGGCTTCGAGCACCACATCACTGACGGCGGTGTTGCTGCACAACAAGATGCAGCCCTGATTTTTGTCGGCTTCAGAAATGGCAAAATCGTGGTGTCGTGTTTTCTTAACCTGTCCCGATACAACTTTTGCTTTGCATAATCCGCAATTGCCACCGCTGCAACCGTAATTGAGCGGAATACCTGCACGCATCGCGGCTTCTAATAACGTGTCTTGACCTTCAACCAAGAAATCATGTTTGCTCGGCAACACAGTGACTTGGGCAGTCATAATGCGCAATACGCCATCCTTGATTGCGACGGAATTGTTGTAGCCAGACTCTAGGGTGGCCGAGACTTCTTGCTTAATCCAAGCCTTCAAGTTTTCCATCGCCGTGCGTACCTCACTCTTACTTTGGCTTTCAATTTCGCTGAATTTATTCCACAGCTTGTCCAACAGAACATTGAATTGCTTAACTTGCTCCTGACTATTTGCAAGCGTTTTGCTTAACTCGGCAATTCTTGCCGCCAGCACTTCTGCATCCGGCAACACATACTCAAATACCCGCTTGCCGAAAGCCCGCTCTTTAATTTGTGAGATGCGTTTGAACTCAACGTTATCTTCTAGTTGCGCATCCGGATAGCAGCTCAATAAATTTTCAATCGTGACCATGCCATCGTAAGAAATCAGCTCTCCAACCTGAATTTTCTTTTGTAACGCAGCCCGTGTAACCCCAACTAATCTTGCAGCGCGTGTCAGGCTCAACAGATCACTCATGGTTTATTTCTCATCACTGCTGTGGATGAAACCACTGCAATTTTTCTCTGAGTGTTACCACGCCACCGATAATAATCAACGTGGGGGCTTGCAGTTTTTCAATGGCCGCGATACTAGGCAATGTCGCTAGCGTACCCGTTACCACGCGCTGATTTTGCGTCGTGCCTTGTTGCACAATTGCGATGGGCGTAGTGTCTGGTAAACCATGTTTGACGAGTTCGCCGCACAGCATATCCAAGCCGTGCAGACCCATATACCCCACCACGGTTTGCTTGGGTCGCGCCAGCGCATCCCAGTCGAGATTCATGCTGCCATCTTTGAGATGCCCCGTAACGAAAATACAAGACTGCGCGTGATCGCGGTGCGTGAGCGGAATGCCCGCATAGGAAGCCACACCTGATGCGGCTGTAATGCCGGGTACAACTTGGAAAGGAATGCCTTCAGCCGCCAAGGTTTCAATCTCCTCCCCCCCGCGACCAAAAATAAACGGATCACCACCTTTGAGGCGCAACACGCGCTTACCTTGCTTAGCAAGGCGCACCAACAGTTCGTTAATTTCTTCCTGACGCAAAGTATGATCTGCGCGCTTTTTGCCAACGTAGATACGCTCTGCATCACGCCGCGTCATATCAACGATGGGCTTGGATACAAGATTGTCATACACCACCACATCGGCTTTCTGCATCAAACGTAAAGCGCGAAAGGTCAATAAATCTGGGTCACCTGGACCTGCTCCGACTAGGTAAACTTCGCCACGCTGAATGTTGTCTTCATTAGCCAGCATCTGTTGCAACATCTCTTCGGCACTGCTTTCGTCACCTGTCAGCACCTTCTCAGAAACCGCGCCATCCAGTGCGTTCTCCCAAAAGACGCGACGCTTGGCTGGATTAGCGACGCGTTGTTTAACCAACTCACGAAAGCGTTCTGCGAACGCAGCAAGGCGGCTGTAATTTTGCGGAATGAGGGTCTCCAGCTTGCCGCGCAGCATGCGTGTCAGCACTGGCGAAGCACCGCCACTGGAAAAAGCCACCATTAGCGGTGAGCGGTCGAGTATCGCAGGCATGATGAAGCTGCATAGCTCAGGGTCATCCACCACGTTCACTGGAATGTTGCGCGCTTGCGCCAATTCGGACACGTGTTGATTGACACTGCGGTCATTGGTCGCCGCGATGACGAGGATGACACCATCAAGGTGATGTGCTTCAAAACGCGCAAGAATAGATTCAACTCCCTGCTGCGCTGACAGTGCGGACTCGATCTCCGGTGCAACCACGCGCACATTTGCTCCCGCTTCCAGCAGCACGCCCGCCTTGCGTTTAGCGACTTCGCCACCACCCACGACAAGACACAACTTACTTTTAACTTTGGCGAAAATCGGCAGGTAATCCATGTTACTGAACCGCT
>CANFCA010000020.1 GCA_947445045.1 Gallionellaceae bacterium | reverse complement strand
AGCATCAATGTTGGTGATGACTGCCAAGATCGGTTGCAAATATAGAAATGAAGCATCGGATTCATCGGCTTCGGCGACGATAAAATCGCCTTGCCCCAATCTTGCATTCGTGCCGCTGCTGGTTAATTTTCCACCGATGACATAAGTCGGGTCTAAGCCACCTTTGGCTAAAATGCTGGCTGTCAGCGATGTTGTCGTGGTCTTGCCATGCGTCCCCGCTACGGCAATACCCTGACGCAAACGCATCAATTCCGCCAACATCATGGCGCGTGGCACAATCGGAATATGCCGTGCCCGCGCAGCCACAACTTCAGGGTTATCTTTACCCACGGCGGTCGATACCACCACTGCATCGGCATTGGTTAAGTTTGCTTCGGCATGACCCAGGTATATCGTTGCACCCAATTCTTTCAAACGATGTGTCGCGACGTTCTCACTCAAGTCTGACCCACTCACTTGATAACCCGAATTCAGCAACACCTCGGCAATACCATTCATGCCCGAACCGCCGATGCCAACGAAATGAAGATGCTTAACTTTGTGCTTCACGCTGCCAACTCCTCACACACGTTTGCGACCGCCAAAGCCGCGTCAGCCTTAGCCAAACTACGCGCTAGCATTGCCATAGACAATAATTTTTCACGACTTAACTCACGTAACAACTGCGCTAATTTTTCCGCACTCATCTCACTTTGCGGCAACAATATCGCTGCATTCTTCTCGCTCAAAAATCGTGCGTTATGCGTTTGATGGTTATCCACCGCAAACGGGAAGGGAATCAAAATACTCGCCACCCCAGCTGCCGCTAACTCGGCTATCGTCAATGCGCCCGCACGACAAATCACCAAATCCGCGTTGGCATAAAACGCTGCCATATCATCCAAAAAGGGTTTGATGTCCGCCTGCACATTGGCTTGCTGATAAAGCTGCTTTACTGTCTCGGCATGTTGTTTGCCGGCTTGGTGAGTCACATGGGGGCGCGCTTCAAGCGCAATGAGCGCAAGTGCTTGTGGGATGATCGCGTTGATCGCTGTTGCGCCTAAACTGCCGCCGACCACCAACACATTTAGCTTGCCGCTGCGTCCAGCAAAACGTTGCTCAGGTTGCGGCAAGGCGGCGATTTCACTACGCACCGGATTACCACACCACACCGCCCTAGGCAGCACATTTGGAAAGCCGCTCATCACTCGCGTGGCAATTTTTGCCAACACTTTATTGCTCAATCCCGCGATGGAATTCTGCTCATGTATCACCAAGGGGCGACGCAACATCGCCGCCATCAAGCCCCCAGGGAAAGTAATGTAGCCACCCATACCCAACACTGCATCTGGGCGATGACGGAAAATTGCGACGGCACTTTGCCACAACGCAATCAACAAATTGAAAGGCAATAATAATTTGCGCATTAAGCCTTTGCCGCGCAAACCTGAGAAACGCACCAGTGCCATGTCATAACCATGCTTGGGTACGAGTTCGGCTTCCATGCTGTTCGGCGCGCCCAACCACGTTACCTTCCAACCTTTGTTGCGCAACACATCCGCAACGGCAATGGCTGGAAAAATATGACCGCCTGTACCACCGGCCATTATTAAGAGAGACCGACTCATACAGGCATCCCTCGCGCAATCCTTCTATTCTCGTAATCAACCCGCAGCAACACCGCAGCAGCAACACAATTCACCACCACGCCGCTACCGCCAAAGCTCAAAAATGGCAGGGTTAATCCTTTGGTTGGCAAGATGCCCATGTTCACGCCGATGTTAATCATCGCTTGCACACCTAGCCAAACACCAATGCCTTGCGCGACCAACGCGGAGAAATTGCGCTCCAGAAATGCAGCATGCCGACCGATGTGAAATGCGCGCAACACGAACATGGCGAACAACACAATCACAGCGGTTACGCCAAATAATCCCAGTTCTTCCGCAATCACTGCCATCAAAAAATCGGTGTGCGCTTCAGGCAAATAAAACAATTTTTCTACACTGCCACCTAGCCCGACTCCCAGCCATTCCCCACGCCCAAAGGCAATCAACGCGTGGCTTAGTTGGTAACCTTTACCGTAAGGGTCGGACCACGGATCCATAAATCCGATGACGCGCTGCATACGATAGGGCGAGGATAAAATTAGCGCGGCAAATGCTAATGGCAAAGCAACCATCAGTGCGGCAAACACCTTAAGATTAAAACCACCCAACCACAGGGTACAAAATGCGATTGCAACAATCACCACAAACGCACCCATGTCCGGCTCTTGCAAAAGCAATGCACCAACAAACACCATCACCACCAACATCGGCACAAATGCTTTAACGAATAAGTGTTTAATTTTTCCTTTGCGCACGGTGTAATCCGCGGCGTACAACACCGCGAACAACTTCATCAATTCGGAAGGTTGTAAATTAAATACGAATAACGACAGCCAGCGCCGACTCCCATTCACCTCACGACCTATGTGCGGAATCAGCACCAATACCAACAATGCTGCGCCTGCCATGAAAAAATACAGGGCGTAGTTTTGCCACATTTGCACAGGCACTTGAAAGGCAAACACCCCTGCAAGCAATCCAATTGCGATAAATATGCCGTGACGCATCAAGTAATAGGTGGGCTGATACCCGGTAAATTTACCCGCCTCGGCAGTCGCGATTGATGCCGAATACACCATCACAAAACCGAGTGAGAGCAATGCGATCAATACCCAAATGAGCAATTCATCGTATTGCGCTTGGGGTGGTGTGGCGCGGGTTTTGACTAATGAAACCATGCGCTGTCCTTACTCGATTCCGCACCTTCGTCACCTAACAAAAATGAGGTAGCTTGTTGATTGAGCGCATTTACAGCTTGCACAAAAACTTCCGCGCGATGTTCGTAATTGCGGAACATGTCGAAGCTCGCACACGCAGGCGACAACAACACCGCATCGCCCTTTTCTGCCAACAGCGCAGCTTGTTGCACGGCATCACTCATATCTTGTGCATACACAACAAATACGCCACTGCCACCCAAAGCGGCGGCGATTAGCGGCGCATCGCGGCCAATCAACACCACCGCACGGGCATGCTTAGCTGTCGCTTTTTTGAGCGGCGTAAAGTCCTGCCCTTTACCTTCTCCACCTGCAATCAGCACCGCCTTGCAGCCCATACCTTCTAGCGCAGCGACCGTTGCGCCAACATTGGTTCCCTTGGAGTCGTCGTAATAGGTCACCTCATTGATGACCGCAACACGTTCCACGCGATGCGGCAATCCTTTAAAACTACGCAGCGCATTCAGCAAAGTTGCCATCGGGAACTCAATCGCGCGCCCCAACGCCAATGCTGCCAAAGCATTCGCGACATTGTGTAAACCGAAAATTTGCAACTCGCTGGCTTTAAGCAAACGCTGCTTACCTTGCATCAACCAAATTTCTTCATCGAATTTTGCGATACCAAAATCAATTTCATTAAAGGGCGCATTCAAGCCAAAGGTAATGGTTTTGCATTCTGGTCGCGCCATACTCAAGCTACGCGCGTCATCACGATTTAATACTTGCACGCTACACCCAGACAAAATTCGCGCTTTAGTTGCGCTGTATTCATCAAGATCTGTATAACGATCCAGATGATCTTCGCTGATATTGAGTACAGTGGCGGCATCCGCATTTAGACTGGACGTGGTTTCCAGTTGGAAGCTGGACAGCTCTAACACCCATACTTCAGGTTGATTCACGCCCCGCTCTAACACCACGTCCAATACCGCTGGAGAAATATTGCCTGCGGCTACCGCATCTTTGCCTGCAGCCTTACATAAATGTTCCATCATGCTGGTCACAGTGGTCTTACCGTTTGAGCCTGTAATGGCGAGAATGTGGGGGCGATTTTTTTTTGGCAAGGATTGCGCGAACAACTCAATATCACCGACCACTTCAACGCCACGTTCAATCGCTCTTGCCACAGCAGGATCACGCAATGGCACGCCAGGACTGATGGCAATTAACTCGATGCCATCGAACAGGGCATCGGTAAAGTTACCGCAGAAAATCTGTTCGGCTGCGACATAACGACCCACTTCATTCAGACTCGGTGGCGCATTGCGACTATCCGCAACGCGCAAACTGGCATTCTGCGTGCTTAACCAGCGCACCATAGATAGTCCCGTCTCACCAAGACCGAGCACCAACACCGATTTGTTTTGATGTGCGTTCATCGAAGTTTCAACGTAGCCAAACCAATCAGCACCAACAGCATGGTGATGATCCAAAATCTCACAACGACTTGAGTCTCCTTCCACCCCTTCTGCTCGAAGTGATGATGCAAAGGTGCCATCAGCAAAATACGTTCGCCCTTACCGAATCGTCGCTTGGTATATTTGAAATAAGTGACTTGCAACATCACCGACACAGCTTCGACCACAAACACGCCACCCATGATGAACAACACCAACTCTTGACGGATGATGACCGCCACCGTTCCCAGTGCCGCGCCTAATGCCAATGCGCCAACATCACCCATAAATACTTCAGCGGGGTACGCGTTGAACCACAGAAAAGCCAAACCCGCCCCGGCGATTGCTGCGCAGAACACCGCCAATTCACCCGCGCCCGGTATCGCAGGTTCGGCCAAGTATTTGGAGAATTCAGCATGCCCCGCCACATAAGCAAAAATTGCTAGTGCACTCGCCACCATCACGGTCGGCATAATCGCCAAACCATCTAAACCATCGGTGAGATTTACAGCGTTACTCGTACCCACGATGACTAAATAGACCATCACAATAAAGCCAACCATGCCGAGCGGAATAACCAGATGTTTAAAGAAAGGCACGATGAATTCGGTATGCGCAGGCAGTGTGGCGTGATGCCACAAAAAGAAACCTACACTCAACGCAATGAGCGATTGCCAAAACATTTTTGCCCTTGCTGACAAACCATCCGGGTTTCGATGCACCACTTTGCGATAGTCATCTACCCAACCGATTGCCCCCACCCCTAATGTCGTGAACAGCACCACCCAGATATACGCATTTGAAAGATCGCCCCACAACAACGTGGTGATGGCTACCGACATCAAGATAAGCACGCCACCCATAGTGGGCGTACCCGCTTTGACCAGATGCGTCTGGGGACCATCCGTGCGCACGGATTGCCCAATCTTCATGGCAGCCAATTTGCGTATTGTCCACGGGCCCAACATAAATGAGATAACCAATGCCGTCATTGCCGCCAATACCGCGCGTAATGTGATGTAGTTGAATACGCTGAAAGTGCGTACATCCAATGACAGCCAATGAGCGAGTGCGAGCAGCATTATTGTTCTCCAGCGGTGCAAAACTGCACGACGCGTTCCATCTTCATAAAGCGTGAACCCTTCACCAACACAGTGGTACTCGCATCCAACTCTTTATCTAATGTGTTTTGCAAATCTTCGATGCGCTCAAAATGTTGCGCGCCCTTACCAAATTCGCGCACGGCATTGCGACTTAAATCGCCGAGTGCCAATAACCGTTCAATGCCGGCATGGCGCGCTTCTCCACCTGCCTCGGTATGGAGCATTGCGGCATCGTCGCCTAGCTCGCCCATGTCACCCAATACCAAAACATGCTTGCCTGTGGTTTGTGCCAGCACCTTAATTGCCGCACGTAATGAAGCCGGATTAGCGTTGTAGGTATCGTCAATAATAGTTGCCCCATGTTTACCGACACTGCGCTGCAAGCGCCCCGCAACACCGCTAAAATTTTCCAATCCTGCGGCAATAGTCTCCAAAGAAATATTGAGTGCTATGGCTGCAGCCGTTGCGGCAAGCGCATTGCGGACATTATGTTCACCAGGTACTTGTAAATTGGCAACGAATGTTCCCACCGGCGTAGTTACATCCATACGTAAACCAAAGTCATTTGGCTGCCACGTTGCAGTTACATCTGCTTGAGAATTTAGACCGAACTCCAGCAACTCATTTGCACCTGCCTGCGTGCGCCACAGTGGTGCAAAGTCATCATCAACATTGATGATAGCCATTCCATAATCTTGCAAGCCGTTAAATATTTCAGCCTTGGCTTGTGCCACCGCCTCAACCGAGCCAAGTCCCTGTAAATGCGCGCCACTTGCGTTGTTTATCAACGCAACATTCGGCGCGGCAATGCGCGTCAAATAATCAATCTCACCAAAGTGATTCATGCCCATTTCGATGACGGCATAGCGATGTTGCGCATTCAATCTCAACAGCGTTAACGGCATGCCAATGTCGTTATTGAAATTACCTTTAGTCGCGAGCAATGCATCGTCACTTCCTGCCGCCAACCGTAGAATGCTCGCCAACATTTCCTTCACCGTAGTCTTGCCATTACTGCCTGTAATCGCCACCAACGGTATCTCAAATTGCTTGCGCCAATATGCAGCCAATTTTCCCAAGGCGAGGCGCGTGTCATCGACCAATATCAACGGGCAATCCATCTCGTGATTGTGATAGCTATCCACATTCACCAACGCTGCCACCGCGCCATTTTGTGCGGAGGAATTGACGAAGCCATAGCCGTCAAAATTTTCACCGCGCAGCGCAATAAACAAATCTCCAATTGAAATTTTTCGGCTATCACTCGATACGGATTTGATGCGCAGGTTTTTACCTACAAGGCGGCCATTTAGGACTTGCGCCACCTGTTGCAGCGTCATCATGCACGCACCTCTGGCATCCAATTTTTTAAGGCTTGCTGCGCAACCAGCACATCACTAAAAGCATGTTTAACGCCGCTGATTTCCTGGTAATTTTCATGCCCCTTACCCGCCACCAGTATCGTATCGCATTGCGCTGCAAGGCTTATCGCACGTGCTATTGCGGCAGTACGATCAAGAACAATCTCATGATTATTTCCACTCATCCCACCCATCACTTCGTCAATGATGTGCTGAGGGTTTTCACTGCGCGGATTGTCACTTGTGACGATACAATGATCTGAGAATTTCTCAGCGACCAATCCCATCATGGCGCGCTTGCCGCGATCACGATCTCCACCGCAACCAAACACACAAATCAATTTGGCAGATTTTGTCGTATCAATTTCACGCAACGTTAACAACACCTTTTCCAGCGCATCCGGTGTGTGCGCATAGTCAACAACCACTGTCGGTTGTTGCGCATTACCAAGTCGCTGCATACGCCCTGCAACGGCTTGCATGTCACCCAATGACAATACCGCATCACTCAAACTCACTTCGCTCACCAACAATACCGCTAGTGCACCCAATAAATTCGCTGCGTTGAATCGTCCGATTAGCCCGCTGCTTAACTGTGCTGCTCCCCAGCTTGAATGAATCTCCAAACGCAATCCCTGCCCGTTCATTTCAGTGACGTGACCATAAACCATGCGCAAGCCCAATCGCTCGGCGTGTCTTAGTGCTGGATCACTCAAGCCGTAGCCCACCACCTCTACCGACGCATCTAACAACTGCTCGGCTAACTCCACGCCAAACTCATCATCAAAATTCAGCACAGCATATTTCAATTGATCCCACTGAAATAGTTTGCGTTTGCTGCCTGCATAATTTTTCATATCGCCGTGATAATCGAGATGATCGCGACTTAGATTAGTTAGCAACGCCACATCAAAATTAACGCCGTTTACGCGTCCTTGCGACAATGCATGCGAAGATACTTCCATCGCGACCGCTTGCGCGCCATGACTCAGGTATTCAGCAAGCAACGCATGCACATGAATCGCATCAGGGGTGGTATTGGCACTAGGCTGCAAGCCTGTAACGAAGCCATTTCCCAGCGTGCCGATTAATGCGCAGGGTTTCTTGGCAGCGTTCAATGCTTGCGCTATCCAGTGCGCCGTAGAGGTTTTCCCGTTGGTACCCGTGATGCCGATCATCTGCAATTTTTGAGACGGCGCGCCATACACATCATTCGCAATCCAACCGGCTGTATCGCGTAAATTTTTCACCCCAAAATTCGGTAATTCCCATTCGGCGTTCCAAACGAAATGTTGTAATTCCCAAATCACCGCATTCGCTCCTTGTGCAATCGCTTGCGCAATGAACTGCCGACCATCCAACTTTTCACCCGGATAGGCGACGAAAGTATCACCCGCCTGCACGGCGCGACTGTCTGTTACCAAACGCGCGATTTTTACGCCTAGCGATTTCAATTGCTCTTCAAGAGAAATTTGCGAAGTCGTCATCAAACTTCCTCTTGAATAACTTCTGCGGGTGGTGCAATCACGTTATCCAGCGGTGCATCATGCGGCTCGTTGAGCTCTTGCAAGGCGGCGGCGGTCACTTTACTAAATACAGGCGCAGCCACTAGACCACCGTAATACGGGCCATTATTGGGTTCATCTATCATCACTGCCACAATGAGACGCGGATGCGAAACAGGTGCGAAACCCACAAACGAAGCCACGTATTTATTCACGTAATGGCCGCCTTCGAGCTTATGTGCTGTGCCCGTTTTTCCTGCCACACGATAACCCGCCACTTGCGCCAGCGGTGCAGTGCCTTCGACATTCACTACCGATTCCAGCATGTCACGCATAACATTCGCGGTACGCTCGGAAAATATTTTTTTACCCACCACCGGCTCGGTCAATTTCAACATTGAAATTGGCTTCAATTCACCACCATTGGCGAAGATAGTGTATGACCGAGCCAATTGCAGCAGGTTGACCGAGATGCCATGACCATAAGACATGGTAGCTTGCTCGATGGGCTGCCAAGTTTTTGGATCACGCAATTTCCCGCTCGCCTCACCGGGAAAATTGCTGCCAGTTTGTGCGCCAAATCCACTATCCGAAAGGCTCTGCCACATCAGCTCCGGCTTCAATGACAACGCCATTTTTGCCGCGCCTACGTTGCTGGATTTCTGAATTACCTGTGCCACAGTAAGCATGCTTTCGGGATGAGAATCATGAATGACACGATTTCCAACTTTATACGTGCCATGCTCGGTATTAATGAGCGTGTTTGGCTTTACTTTGCCAGCCTCAATAGCAGTAGCAACGGTAAATGGCTTCATCGTTGAGCCAGGTTCAAACAAGTCTGCAACCGCACGATTTCGCATGGATTGGATGTTAATTTTGGCGCGATTATTTGGGTTGTAGCCAGGGTAATTGGCGAGCGCCAATACCTCGCCCGTGCGTGCGTCCAACACCACCACAGCACCAGCTTTAGCATGATTCGACTTCACTGCGTTTTCTAATTCGCGATACGCCAAATGCTGCACATTGCTGTCCAAACTTAGGGCAATGTTCCCACCCGGCTTAGGCGCATGCAAACTACCTGCGTCCTCAACGATATGCCCGTGATTATCTTTAATAACTCGCTGACTGCCGACCTTCCCAGCCAACTGCTGCTGCAATGACAGCTCTAAACCTTCTTGACCATTGTCGTCTTGCCCCGTGAATCCGAGCGTCTGCGCTGCCTCTTCGCCCGTCGGATAATAGCGACGATATTCGCGCTTCAGGGAAACACCTGAAAGATTAAGGCCGACCACTTTCTCAGCTTGATCGGGTGGGAGTTGACGTTTGAGATAGACAAAATCTCGTGTCTCATCCGTCAATTTAGCTTTCACTTCTTCCGCACTCAAGCCAAGAATTTGCGCTAATTTTTTGATTTGACCGCTCGTCACCTCAACATCAGATGGGCTTGCCCAGACTGACTCAACTGGCGTGCTAACCGCCAATGGCGCATCGTTCCGGTCTGTAATCATGCCGCGATG
Source organism: Gallionellaceae bacterium (assembly GCA_947445045.1). Classification (GTDB taxonomy): domain Bacteria; phylum Pseudomonadota; class Gammaproteobacteria; order Burkholderiales; family Gallionellaceae; genus Gallionella. The sequence continues at coordinate 382 of CANFCA010000020.1, read as the reverse complement.
GGCGTTGACTTCAATCACACGACTGTAACGTGCATTGCCTTTTTTCTGCAGGAAGTCGTTATGTATGCCCTGCAAAAAAACACCGCGTCCTACCAAACCAGCCAATCCCAATAACAACATTGAAAATAACAACGTGGCGCGCCATCCCGGCAATTTCACCGTGATATTTTGATTGACGCTAGCTGCATAATTCATATTTATTTTTCGGCGTTATCTTTAGGTTCTAATCGTATGTATTGCACTTGTCCGCTTTTGGGCAGCTGCATTTGTAACCGTTGTGATGCAATTTTTTCGATGCGCGCTAAGGTTGCCAATGTGCTTTGTTCTAACTGCAATTGCCCCCACTCCACTTCAATTTTTTGCGCACTTTCTTTTTCTTGTT
>CANFCA010000019.1 GCA_947445045.1 Gallionellaceae bacterium | reverse complement strand
GCAGCAGGCGGGACACCTTCTAGTACTACGTCTGTCTTGTTCCATGCTCCGGGAATCAATGACTCAGTTAGCTTAATCTTTCGGGACTTAGCTTCCTTATTGTTAGGTACGCCCTTCTCGTCCACCGAGCCCCATTCAATATTTGCGTTCAAGCCATCAATGGTCGCACTCGTAAAGTTGCCGAACATCAATGAAACTTTACTCCCGTTTCCGTATGGCATGACGTTTGCGAAGCTGACGGTCAAGTTGCCTAGATCCATTTTGACCAAGGTGTACCCATCGGAGCCAGGAGTTAGGTATGCGACTTGATCCCAGTCTTTGACTTCGGACTGCAGGCGCACTTGAAATTCGAGTTGTTCTACCTGCTTCTCCAGCGCAGCAATCCGAGCTTCCAGTGGTGCGATCTTATTTTCCAGATTGCAGCCGACTAAGGAAAGTAGCACAAGCAAAGCAAAGTATGGACTAACGTAGGGCATACGGCAATAACGCTTTATAAGCTGTAATATTGCTATTCCTCCTTTGATTTAACGAGCCATGCAAAACCGAAAAGGGCAATGATACCCTCATACTGCATTACAGCTTATACCCCCGGTGCACCGCCACCACGCCGCCCGTCATGTTGAAGTATTCAACTTTTTCCAAACCCGCTTCCTCCATCATCTGCTTCAACTCGTCTTGTCTCGGATGCATGCGGATGGATTCGGCGAGGTAGCGGTAGCTGTCGGCATCGCCTGCGATGAGTTGCCCGATTTTGGGTAGTAGCTTGAAAGAATAGAGGTCGTAAACTTTCTCTAGCGGTTTGGCGACTTTGGAGAATTCCAACACGATGACGCGTCCGCCGGGTTTGATGACGCGGTGCATTTCGCGCAGCGCGGCATCTTTGTGGGTGACGTTGCGCAGACCGAAGGCGATGCTCACACAGTCGAAATAATTATCGGGGAAGGGCAGGTGTTCGGCATCGCATTGTGTGGTGGGCGTGGTGATGCCTTCGTCGAGCAATCGGTCGCGCCCCACGCGCAGCATGGCGTTGTTGATGTCGGTGAGTACCACTTGCCCACTACTGCCGACGTTCTTCAAAAAGAGCCGTGATAAATCTGCCGAGCCGCCGGCCACGTCCAATACACGCTGCCCTGCCCTTACGCCGCTGATCTCGATGGCGAAGCGTTTCCACAGGCGATGTAAGCCAACCGACATCAGATCGTTCATCACGTCGTATTTGCTGGCGACGGAGGTGAATACACCCGCGACTTTTTTGGCTTTTTCTGTTTCGTCTACGGTTTCAAAACCGAAGTGGGTGGTTTTATTCATAGTCTATTCCAAGTCAAAATTGATGCTATGTAGGAGCGAGCCCTGCTCGCGATATTTTGGATGATTCGCGAGCAGGGCTCGCTCCTGCAGGCTAGTTAATTTATCGACCACAACTCTTAGGCGCATCGACCACAGGTGGCTGTAGGCTGGGCTCACGGCTCGCTCCTTGCGCTTCTATCTTGCTCAAATACTCATGCCACATGGCATCTTGATATTTGCCCAGCTCTTGCAAATACTCCCACGTATAAAGCCCATTATCGTGACCATCATCAAACAGGATCTTGAGGGCATACGTCCCAACAGGCTCAACGCCATTTACACCAATATTTTTTTTGCCAACTTGCAACGTTTCTTGTCCAGGACCGTGCCCACGCACTTCGGCAGAGGGCGAAAACACGCGCAAAAATTCGTAGGGCAGGCGATAGTGCGCACCATCGTCGAAAGCGATTTCGAGTGCACGGGATTGTTGATGCAAAGTGATTTCGGTAGGGGTAATCATGTCGTGAGTAATATGTACGGCAAAAGGAATAAGGCATTATCGCAGCAAAGGCGCAATCTACAAATTTTGTGTCGCGGCGCGTTACCGTTAAACTCGCGGTTGGCTTGAGCAAAGGATGGTTAATGGAGTTTTCGCAAAATATAGAATCAAAAGTAATGCGCAAGCTGCTGGTGTCACTACTGGCATTGGTCAGTGTGTTCATCATCGGCACGGGGGGCTATCGCATTTTGGGTGAATCGCATTATTCGTGGATGGACTGCTTTTACATGGTTTTCGTTTCGATAACGACCATCGGGTTTCACGAGGTAGTAGAAATGCCAGATTATGAATACGGGCGGCTATTCACCGTGTTTATTGCCATTACGGGCATTGCCATCATGGGTTATGTGTTATCAACGGTTACGGCGTTTATGTTAGAAGGTGAATTTAGCGAAGCAAGACGGAGAAGGAAAATGGAAAAGAAGATTGCGCAATTAAAAGAGCATTACATAGTCTGTGGTGTGGGGTTAGTGGGGCGTAATGTTGCGCAGGATTTAGAGATGTCAGGGTTGCCCAGCGTGATTATCGATGGTGATTTGCCAACGATCCAACATTACATTGAGGCGCATCCGAACCAGTTATATTTGCATGGCGACGCGACGGACAACGATGTGTTGATGGCGGCTGGCATCATGCGGGCTAAGGGGGTATTTGCTGTGGCGCATGAAGATAGCTCCAACTTGGTGATTAGTTTGAGTGCCAAGCAACTCAAACCCAATGCGCGTGTGGTAGCGCGATGCCATGACTTGAAAAACGCTGATAAAACAAAGCGAGCAGGTGCTGACGAAGTTGTTTCACCCGATTTTAGTGGAGGGTTGCGCATTGTCTCAGCGATGGTTCGACCTAACGTAATGAGCTTTCTCGACGAGATGCTCAAATCAAATAGCAACTTGCGCATGGAAGAAATTAAAATTCCACAGGAGATGAACAACCAACCTTTGAGTGCGCTGTATCACAATAATAAAGATGCAATGGTGTTGGCAATTCAACGGAAAAGCACTTGGCAATTCAATCCTCCCGCGAATCAATTACTGCAAGAAAAAGATGTGTTGATGGTAATGACCACTCCAGAGGGGCGCTCGCGTCTTGAAGTAGTGATGCATGGCGCAGTCTAATTTTATCTACTGATACCACGCTGTCAGTAGCGTACCTGCATAATCTAAGCAATGAACATTTCAGACCTTCCCAACTTCGGCCCCAATTCGCAGCAAATGCTGGTGCAGGCGGGCGTTTATACCCTTGAGCAATTGCGCGAATTGGGAGCGGTGCGCGCATATATTCAGGTGAAACAATCTGGCGTAAACGCGAGCTTGAATTTGCTATGGGCAATTGAAGGCGCGCAGTCGAATCGCCATTGGCAAGACGTGGCGAAAAATGACCGATTGAGTTTGTTGCTACAACTAGAGGATGCAGTGAATGCAGCTTCGGGCGGCAATAGAGATTTGCCTTAAAGGCTGCGAATTTTTTTCAGCAGAGCTGTGGTAGAGCGTTCATGAAAGAACGGAATGCTGTGTACCGAGCCGCCCCAGCCTTGAACTTCTTTACTGCCGACAATATTTTCTGGTTTCCAATCACCGCCTTTGATCAGCACATCAGGCTTGCAAGCGAGTATCAAATTCAGCGGCGTGTCTTCGTCGAATTTGATTACTAAGCTCACCGACTCCAACGCAGCTAAAACTGCCATGCGGTCTTGTTCGGCGTTGATGGGTCGGTCATCGCCTTTACCTTGGCGTTTCACCGAGGCATCGCTGTTTACGCCGACAATTAACGAAGCGCCGAGTGCGCGCGCTTGCGCAAGATAGGTGACATGGCCGCGATGCAACACATCGAAGCAGCCGTTAGTGAATACCAGCGGGCGCGGCAGTTTGGCAAGCTGTGCGGCGAGATTATTCGCATCACAAAACTTGGCTTCAAAAGATGGCAGGGGATACAGAAGATCCATTTTTAACACTCCGTTCGCCCTGAGCTTGTCGAAGGGTATTGAATTGAGAGTAGGTGGTTCGACAAGCTCACCACGAACGATGATTGGGGGTACATTATTCGCCCAGCAAGAGATAGTCGATGATGTCGCACAAGCTGTGCAAACACACCAAGTGTACTTCTTGAATGCGCGCGGTGCTTTGTGCATCGACGCAAATCAGGATGTCGTCTGGGCGTAGCGCTCTCGCCATTTCACCCCCATTGCGGCCTGTCAACGCGATGACCCTCATGCTGCGTGTATGTGCTGCTTTAATGGCAGCCAGAACATTGGCTGAATTGCCGCTGGTAGAAATTGCTAACAGCGTGTCGCCAGGCAAGCCCAGCGCGTTCACTTGTTTGGAAAAAATCTGGTTGAAGTCGTAATCGTTACCGATAGACGTAATAATTGAACTATCGGTAGTGAGAGCGATGCAGGCGAGACCGGGACGTTCCTTTTCAAAGCGATTTATCAACTCGGCAGCAAAGTGTTGCGCATCGCCGGCTGAACCGCCGTTGCCGCAGCACAAGATTTTATGGTCATTGGTCACGCAGTCAAAGAACACTTGTGAGGCCGCAGCGATGGGCTTTGCCAGCGAGTCTTTCACTTTGAGTTTAAGTTCAGCACTGTCGCTGAAATGTTTGGCGATACGATTGTTGATGTCCATATTATTAAAGTCTGGCAGTTGATTGCCGATATTATCCTACAATCTGTCATCTAAAACGCAAGGATGCCGTTAATGCGCTGTCAGGCATTTTGTTATTGCACGAACGATGTGGTTTAATCTGACTTTCTTGGGAGAAGATATATATATGTGGCACTCAAAAAATATTATTACTTGTTTGGCGGTCTCTATTTTGTTTTCGGCTACGACCGTTTTTGCAAGCGATGCGCCTGATGCAATCAAGCTGCGCGTCGGTAAGGGTAATCCTGTAAAAGGTAAAGCTTCATCGCAGCTCTGCCAAGGTTGTCACGGCGTGGTCGGCTTGAGCGTGGAAGATTTAATTCCAAATCTGGCTGGACAATATTCGATTTATCTCGCCAAGCAAGTGCATAATTTCCAAACGTTTGAGCGTAAGCACCAAATCATGAATGCCATGGCGCAAACCATCAGCGACGAGGAGCTGCTAGATGTGTCCGCATACTATGCCAGCCAAAGACAAATGAAGGGCAATGGCAAAGGCGAAAGTGACATCGCCAAGAATTTATTTTTGAAAGGCGATGCAGCAAGAGGCGTTCTAGCTTGCGTCACCTGTCACGGCGAAAATGCTAAAGGCAAAGCGCCCGATGTCTTTACTTTCCCAGTGATTGGCGGGCAGCATAAGGCGTATCTGGTTGCGCAGTTAAAAAATTGGCGGGCAGGTGAACGCATGAATAGTGAGGGAAATGTAATGAATAAAATTACCAAATCCCTGACGGATACCGAGATTGAATCGTTGGCGGATTATATCTCTGGCATGTAAAAGCTATTGTGAACTGGTTAAATTGCCAATCAGTTCGAGTCAAACGCATTCTTTAGTCATTCAAAATTTTTATTCGCAGTATCAATCAAAACTACATCAAAGCGACACGGCGGTGTCTGCTTCAGACTGCCGAGATATTGCTGAGCAGTGTGAATAATGCGCTGCTGTTTGCGTGCATCGATGCTTGCAGCCGCCCCACCAAAATCCACATTGCGTCGCAAGCGAACTTCAACAAACACCAACACATCTTTGTCTTGCATAATGATGTCGATTTCACCAAAGCGACTCCGATAATTTTGCGCGACGAGTTTTAATCCGTGTTGTTGTAAATGAAGCACTTCCCATTGCTCAGCCTGCAAGCCAGTATTCATGGCTTACTAGGCAACGCGTCGGGGAAGTCGGCGCGTCGAATAGCGGGTGCGTCATTTAGTTGTGCACGACCCTGGACAAAAACGGCGGGTGTAGCGACGCGCTGAAAAGTGTGACCGCGCAGTTGAATTTGTCCGCTCACACCATCTAACGGCAAGTTGTTATTCACGTTGTCTGCCAACAGCAATTGCGTCAATCGAAACGCGTCTATGCCTAAAGCGTAGAGTCGATCATTATCGATAGCCAGTGGCGTGGTGGCACGTGGATAGGTCATCACAGCGGGGTGGTCAGCTTGCAATAGCCAAGGCATATCAATAAATCGAATGTCGTTCAAATCAAAATTAATGAGTGTGCCATCATTGCCCACGAAGACGCGTGACGTTGCATACAGCGGCAATTTGGCGGTTAAAAATGGGCGAACTAAGCGCGCTTTGTCAGCATCCATCGCAAGGAAAATTGCGGTATCACTGGTTTCAGTAATGTCATCAAAAACGGTGGCATCATCATTGTATTCAACCTCGCGCAATATCTGCCCGCCCGCGCCATTCCACTCATCTTCAAATGCCGTTTGCAAGCGTTTGGAGAGCGGCGCACGTGAGCTGATGATGATGGCTTGGTGCAGCCCTTTTTGCTTGATGATTTGCGCGATCTGGCGTGCTTCCATTTCAATCGCCATGCCAAAAAAATACAAATTCTGTTCGGGCGTGTTGTCCACCACGTTTAAGCTGAGCGTGGGCACAGGAAAATCTTTGAGCGCGGCTAATGCCAATACGCCGTTGCGCGAAAGTGGCCCCACCACAGCAACTGCACCGCTCGCCAAAGCCTGTTTGTAAGCCGTCGCCACGTTTTTGTCTTCATCAAAACTGTCGTAAACGCGAATCGATAAAGCTTGCTTATCAATCGATGCGGCAGCAATAAAGCCTTGCCGAACAGCGTCTGCCGATGCGCCAAAAGTAGCTGATTTGGTAGGTAGCAATAAGGCGATATGGCGCGCCGGCTTGACCGCCGATTCAGGTGATTTCACTTCGCCAGCGGGAACAGGCGTAGGCTCGAATTTAATAGCGGGCTGCGCAGGTTTTTCCGCAGGCAACACCAATGTTTGCGCAAGCGCACTCGCGTATAGTGCGAACATGGTCAAAACAAACAGGAGTACACGTTGCATAACGAACATCCGCAAAAATTGGAAATCGCATTATATGTAGTTGCTACGCCGATAGGAAATTTACGCGACATCACTTTGCGTGCGCTAGATGTGTTGGTGCAAGCCGATGTCGTCGCTGCCGAAGACACGCGCAACACCGCGCATTTGTTATCGCACCACAAAATTCGCGCGCAGCAGCTAATTGCCGTGCATCAACACAATGAACGTGGGGCGGCAGACAAAATTATCGCCATGTTGCAAGCGGGGCAGAGCGTGGCTTTTGTCAGCGATGCCGGCACACCAGCGGTGAGCGACCCCGGCGCGTTATTAGTACAAGCGGTGTTGAAGGCTGGATTGCGTGTCATTCCTATTCCCGGTGCGAGCGCAGTCGTGACTGCCTTATCAGCAGCAGGGTTCAATGAGCAGCAATTTTTGTTCTACGGATTTTTGCCGAACAAATCGGCTGCTCGTCGTACGGCTTTGCAAAACTTACAAACCCATCCTTATTCATTGGCATTTTACGAAGCACCGCATCGCATCGTTGAATGCGTGATCGATTTATGTGCTGTGCTTGGTAGTGAGCGGCGAATTGTTATCGCGCGCGAAATCACCAAGCTGTTTGAAACCATTCATTCCTGCGCCCTGCAAGATGCTGAAGCGTGGCTGCTGTCCGATAGCAACCAGCAACGCGGAGAGTTTGTCGTACTGGTTTCTGGCGCGCCTCCGCAGCAAGGATTACCTGTGGAAACCGAACGCACTTTAAAACTGTTACTCGCAGATCTTCCTCTTAAGCAAGCGGTACAACTTGCTGCACAAATCAGTGGTAGTGGGCGCAATGAGCTTTACGAACTTGCATTGAGTATCAAAAAAAGCACAAATGACGAAATCGATTGAGATTAAATTTTTTGCTACACTGCGTAACATCAACCTTCATAAGGAGTAAAGCCATGTTGAATGCAAAAACTTTCGAGGATTTATCTTCTAAATTAAATGCCGCGATAAGCAATAGCCCCGCAAAAGATATCGAAAAAAATGCGCGCGCCTTGCTCGCGCAAGGATTCGCCAAATTGGATTTGGTCACTCGCGAAGAATTTGATATTCAAACACAAGTATTAGCGAGAGCGAGAGAGCAACTGATCGCCCTAGAAGCACGAGTGGCCGAGTTGGAAACACAGCGTAGCAAATGAGCCTAGCGGTACTCTATAGTCGCGCCCTTTCCGGCATGGAGGCGGCTTTGGTGACCGTAGAGGGGCATCTCGCCAATGGTTTGCCGAGCTTCACCATTGTTGGCTTACCAGAAACCGAAGTAAAAGAAAGCAAAGATCGGGTGCGTGCCGCTCTGCAAAATTGCCAGTTCGATTTTCCCGCGAAGTGCATCACCGTCAACCTTGTACCCGCCGATTTACCTAAAGAAAGAGATCATTGATTTGCCCATTGCGCTCGGTATTCTCGCTGCCACAGGACAAATTCCTTCAAATAAATTGGCAGAATACGAATACGCGGGAGAGCTTGCACTGACGGGCGAATTGCGCCCGATACGCGGTGCGTTAGCGATGACTTACCTTGCTTTGAATAGTGGCCGAGCCTTTATTTTGCCGCAGGCCAATGCCGCAGAAGCCGCCCTGGTGGAAGATGCCACGGTGTATGCTGCAAAATCTTTATTGCAGGTTGCCGCGCATTTGACGGGGCGCGTGTTGATGCAACCCTTCATCAGCCAACCTCAAGTCTCCCCGCCATATTACCCCGATATGCGCGAGGTGAAAGGTCAGGCACAAGTAAAACGCGCACTGGAAATCGCAGCAGCAGGCGGACACAGCGTGTTGATGGTAGGTCCGCCAGGCACGGGGAAGTCGATGTTGGCTGCGCGCTTCCCCGCAATTTTGCCGCAGATGACTGAGACTGAAGCTTTACAAAGTGCAGCGGTGCTATCGTTAGATGGCAGTTTTGATGTGGCAAAGTGGAAGACTCGACCTTATCGTCCGCCGCACCATACTGCGTCAGGTGTTGCGCTGGTTGGAGGTGGCAGCAATCCGCGTCCGGGTGAAGTGTCAATGGCATTACATGGCGTATTATTTTTAGATGAATTCCCAGTAAGAATTTGAGCGTAGCGTTTTGGAGGTGTTGCGCGAGCCGTTAGAGTCGGGGCGCATCACCATCTCACGAGCAGCGCGACGCGCTGATTTCCCCGCACAGTTTCAACTTATCGCCGCGATGAATCCCTGAAGTTCCGTTGCCTTCCTACCATCACTTAAAGAGGGAGTATGAGGGGGTGAGGTGGGTGTAGGGGGCGCATAGAACAGGTTAATCTCTACCTCGTCGGGGTGGATGACAATCCTGTCAGTAATGGCTTCCACGATACGGCGTTTCTCTTCCGTAGGTAGTTCAGTCCATCTTGAGTAAAGGTCACGTGCGCCTGTAATGATTTCCTCTTGGGATAAATGGGAGATTTTGAGTACATCGAGTTCAGCTTGGACTTGTGGCACTTCATTTTCCAGTTGGCGTTGCCGCTCTGCTAGGGGGTGATACTTTGTCCCAAAACCTACCTTGTCGATTGCTCCTCCTTGATAGAGGTCATAGAGCTTGTCCACTTCCGCAGTGAGCTTCTTTTGATCGTTGAGAAGGACAAGGAGAATTTCTTCTTTCTCGTGGATGGTGGCATTGGCTTTGCCTAGATGTTCAGCAATTTCCTCCGTGGAAAAGAAGAAGTTTTTGATTTGTTCGTGGAATACTCCCTCTAGGTCAACGACGGGTATCTTGTTACGACACTGGTAGCAAACATACTTTGGGGAGTTCGAGGGCACATACATTTTCTGCCCGCAGCCACAATGAGCCAGTCCCGCGAAGAGGTGGATGACGTGGCGGGCAGGACGCTTCCCTTTTGCTTGTTGCACATCAAGAATTCCATTCACCTCATTCCACAAGTCTTCTGAAATGATGGCTTCTACCTCATGGAGTACCCACTCACTTTCGGGCTTCAGTTCCCAAGCACGCTTACTGTCCTTCGATACCGTGTAGTTGGCACGGCGTACTCCCTTTGCTGTGGGATCACGGAGAAGACGGGTTATGGTGGTATCGGTAAAGGGTGAACCATTCCGTGTGCGGTAACCACGATCATTGAGTATCCGTGCTACGGTCTTTTTTCGTGCATGTTCGAGGTAGAGTTCATACATGAGCTTACGCACAGGGGATTCTTCGGGGTGTGGAATGAGTTTCTTTTCTTTCCATTGGTAGCCAAAGGGAGCTTGCCCACCAAGTGACTTGTTCATCTTGGCTCTGATGGGTATTGATGCAGCCACCCGTGCTGAAATTTCACCTCTTTCCCATTCGGCGAGAGCAGCAATCATGGTGTAGAAAAGACGACCTGCGGGGGTAGAGGTGTCTATGGATTCTGCAAGGGAAATGAGGTCAGCGTTGTATTCGCGGAAGAACTCTGCAAATTCGAGGAGCTCTTTGGTATTCCTGGCAAGACGG
>CANFCA010000018.1 GCA_947445045.1 Gallionellaceae bacterium | reverse complement strand
ATGCACGCTTCAGCGCATCGACCATCACCATTACTTCCATCAGATTATCATTGGTGGGTGCGCAGGTTGATTGCAACACGAAAACGTCTTTACCACGCACGTTCTCAAGTAATTCAACCATTACCTCACCATCAGAAAAACGACCTACTGTCGCTCGTCCAAGATGAATGTGTAAACGCTGAGCAACTGCTTCGGCGAGCTTAGGATTGGCATTGCCTGTGAAGACCATCACGCTGTCGTAGGACACTTCCAACCCCTTAAATAATCGAAATGCAAGTACACCAGACCCTGCGAATAGTGGCTGAGGAGGTAGGGATCGAACCTACGGATGACGGGATCAAAACCCGTTGCCTTACCACTTGGCGACTCCCCAATAAACCTTAAAAATTACCAACAAACTGTTGTCGATAACTTCATCAATCAAGCATCCAATCATGCAACGGATGCTTTGTTAAACCTTGCGCGACAACTCCACGCATCTCTTGTGGCAATTTTTGCAACACAACTTCAGCTTGGCTTTGGCTGGCAAACTCGGCAAACACACAAGCACCCGAACCCGTCATCTTAGCCTCGCCAAAATTATTCAACCAAGCCAGATAACTTGCCACTTCTGGGTAGAGCGTACACACCACAGATTCCAAGTCATTGCGAAGTTGCTGCTTTTGCTGACTTTCGAGGGCGCGCATTGTGATGGAAACCGTATCACGTGTCAATTCAGGATGCGAAAAAACCTGAGCCGTCGGTACATGAACGGGCGGAAACAGCACCACATACCAAGCTTCTGGCAAAGGATAGGCTTGTAGTTTCTCGCCTACGCCCTCGGCGAAAGCGTTCTCGCCAAACACAAATACCGGCACATCCGCGCCCAAACTTAAGCCTAGCTGCATCAACCGCTCACGCGACAAACCTAATGCCCATAAGCGATTCAGCGCAATCAGCGTGGTTGCCGCATCCGAACTACCGCCACCTAAGCCGCCGCCCATCGGGATGTATTTTTCCAACGTAATGTCCACACCTAAGCGACAACCCGTCTCACTTTGTAATAAGCGCGCGGCTCGCACACACAAATCTTGCTGTTCTGCCACGCCCTCAATGCTATTAGTGCGGCGAACTTCGCCGTCTTCACACAAACTAAAATGCAATGTGTCGTACAAACTGATAAAACGAAATAAAGTTTGCAACAAGTGGTAACCGTCCGGCCTGCGACCGATGACATGTAAAAAAAGATTCAGCTTGGCAGGTGCTAGACAAGTCAATTTCATTTGGCAGTCCAATCCCACTCATCAATGAACAGCTTTACCTGCAAATCGTTGTGAATTAACTCCATGCGTGATGGCAAGCTACTCGTCGTGGCATCTGCATAACTCAAGTAGCGCACCTCCCAACCCGCTTGATGCAACACGCTGATTCGACCCTGCTCATCACGTTCAACTTGTGCAGTGCTATCGCTCGCCTCCTTGCCCAACACCCAATAATGCAAACTACTCATCGGCAAATGCCAGCCCAACACTTGCGTCATTAGAGTCTCGGCATCATTGGCTTGATAATGCTGCTCACCTTGATCCAAAGTCGCATGCTGCGCATCGCTGGCAATACGTGCCACCGTTTGCCCCAGCGGGGTTAGTAATAAAATTTCATCCGATTGAGCTTGATGATTCCAATGCATTCCAGCAGAGTTTCGGTTGCCTTGGTAGTTGATAGCGATGCGGCCATTAATTGCGAAGGGTGCAGATTCAAGCTGCGCAGGTTGAGCGATAGACCCTGAATGTGGATGCAACGATGCGCAACCGCCTAGGAAAACAACTCCAATTAAAGCCAACAAGCGGATTGTAGGAGCGAGCCATGCTCGCGAAAAGAAAGAGCAATCGCGAGCATGGCTCGCTCCTACAAAAACGTTAGCCAATACGAGGGCTCTTCCGTTATGTTTCATTGCAAAAACCATCTAAGGAATAAATTTTTTAATGACGGTTTGAAGTTGCGAACTATCCGCATTTTCTTTGAGGCTATCTTGCCACACTTTTTTTGCGTCTTCCTTGTCGCCATGTGCCCACAACACTTCGCCCAAATGCGCGGCAATTTCCGGATCGGGATTGCTGGCAAAAGCGCGTCGCAACAACTTAATGCTCTCCTCAAATTTGCCACTACGGTAATACCCCCACCCTACACTATCGATGATGGCGGCATCATCGGGCGCAAGTTGCATCGCTTTTTCTACCAAGGTCACGGCTTCAGAAATTCGCTCATTGCGCTCCAACAAACTAAAGCCAAGGGCGTTATACGCGTGTGCGTCATCAGGCTTAACTTTGATGAGTTTACGCAATAACTTTTCTGATTCGTCATGCTTGCCAATTTTCTCAGCAATCATCGCTGTCTCATAAAGCAAATCAGGGTTATTGGGCAACGATGCTAAGCCTTGCTGCAAAACCTTGTAAGCATCCGCGTCTTGCTTGGCATCCAATAAAAACTTCGACTCCACCATAATCAGTTGCGCACGTTGCTGGTTGCTGATTGCCTGTATTTGATGCAATTGCTGCATCGCAACAGTTGATTCGCCGCGTTTATTCAGCAAATAGGCAATGCGTATCTGTGCCGAAAATTGATATTCACCGCCATTTACTAGGCGATAATTCTCTATCGCCTCGACTTCATTTTTCTTCGCCTCATCCAACTGCCCAAGGTAATAGCGCACTGTATCCTGATCCTTCTTGCCTTTATTCAGCGCCAGTTTTAGCTGATCTTCCGCGCCTTGATAGTCTTGCATCTGAAGAGAAATCATGGCGATGGCAAAAGCCATTTCCGACGAATCCGGATTGTCGCTCGCCAAGTGTTGAAACTCATCGCGCGACAACTTGTATTGCTTTTGATCGAGCAAGGCGCGTGCATATTGCATGCGAATTTCGCGCACATCCGGAAACTTAGCCAAGTAATTTTTTAATTTATCCAAGCCTTCTTGAGGTGCATTTTTTTGCAACACCATCGCTTCCAGCGAAACCGCCATATCCCAATCTGGGCGCAAATTACTTGCAAGTCTTACTTCAGTTAATGCACGTTTTTCATCCCCTGCTGTTTGCGCTAATTGCGCCACAGCCCAATGCGCTTCAGGCTTAGTCGGATAAGGTTGTGCTAATTCGCTAATCAATTGCAATGCGGCGGCTTTATCAGGATAGGCAGACATGATTTGATACAAATGTATAAAAGCTGGTCCCGCATTTGCCTGATCATCTTTCAACATGCCTGCCAACTCGGTGCGCACCTCATCCAATTTTCCGGCACGCAGTAACACCGAGGACAACATGCGCCTAGCTATGATCGAAGTCGGTTCAACTTCGCGCCACAACTTAATTGCATCGATCGCTTTATCCATTTGACCGGATTCCATAGCCAATTGCGCCGCACGCATTGCTACACGCGGATCCCGCGTTTTATTGGCCAAGCTAACACTAGCTTTGACTGCAACATCCGTTTCGCCGCGCTGATTGGCAATTTCCGTCAACAAAAATTGATAGAGCAACTCATCAGTTAATTCGACATTGGGAAACACCCTATTATCTTGCACTTCTTGCTCGGCAGGCTCAGTCTGCTCGGTCTGTTTAGACGGCTGCGCAGCTTGCTCGGCGAGCTTCTGCTCCGGTGCATGCGCACAAGCGGTGAGCAACAAACTAACCAATATAATGTATCTAAGTTGATTCATCTCAATACTGCTTTTGATGTGGGTGCACATAATAGGTTATATTTGCCTGAGCTAACAATCGAGATGGTAACAAAACCTTGCCTAATTCCGCCCCTGAAATAACCCTTTCTGCACGCAATCTGACCCGCCGCTTTGGTAGTCAGACCGTTATTCATAATGTATCTTTGGAACTAAGGCGCGGCGAAGTGTTGGGCTTGCTCGGACATAACGGCGCGGGCAAAACCACCACGATGCAAATGTTGACGGGTTGCTTGTCACCCAATAGCGGTTCGATAGAAATCTGCGGCATTGATCTGGCACAAAAACCAACGCTGGCAAAAACTCACTTGGGCTATTTGCCGGAGACACCGCCACTTTATCGCGAACTCACTGTAAATGATTACCTGACTTTTGCGGCGCGTTTGCGCGGCATGAAGTCCGCAGATGTTTCCGCAGCGCTGGCGCAAGCCAAGCAACGCTGTGGCTTGGAAGCGGTGAGCAAAAAAATCATCGGTACGTTATCTAAAGGTTATCAGCAGCGCGTCGGCATTGCGCAAGCGATTATTCATCAGCCCGCCGTGATCGTACTGGATGAACCAACGGTCGGTCTTGATCCCTCGCAGATTCTCGACATTCGCAATTTGATACGAGAATTAGGCACGGCTCATAGCGTGATTCTTTCGACGCATTTGCTCAGTGAAGTGCAAAGCATCTGCAACCGCGTAGAAATTTTGCAAAATGGCAAACTCATCTACGGCGACACCAGCGCGCGTATGCAGCGATATGGGCAAATATCCGGCTTCATCGTCAGCCTGCGCAATCCACCCGCGCCGAGCGTGCTGCAAAATCTCGGTGGCGTGACTCAAGTCGAACAGCTCTCTGATATGCAATTCCGTGTGTTGCATACCGCCGAACACAACCCCAGTGCTGAACTGCTCACTTTAGCTGCACAACAAAACTGGCAGTTGGAACAACTCACGCCGCTGCAAACCACGCTGGAAGAAGTCTTCGTTAAGATCACTGATGAAGAAAAATCCAAATCAGGAGAAAAATCATGATCCGCCTACTCGCCCTGCGCGAGCTACGCAGCCTATTCACTATGCCTTCCACTTGGTTTATTTTGGCCGCTTTGCAATTTATTTTTGCTTGGTTTTTCTTGAACAGCCTGCAAGCGTTTTTAGATATTCAACCGCAACTCGCCCAACTTGCCAATGCGCCTGGTGTGACCACCATCATCGGTGCGCCCCTATTCAATATGGTCGCGTTGTTACTGATGATGCTCGTGCCGATGTTCACCATGCGCCTGATAGCCGAAGAGCGTCGCAATCAAACGCTTTCATTGCTGCTTTCGTCACCCCTGTCTATCCGCCAAATCGTGCTGGGTAAATTTTTCGGGCTGATGATTTTTTTAAGCGTGATGGTTGCCAGCATCCCACTGATGATTTATTCATTGGCTGTCGGTACGCATCTCGATAGCGGCTTGTTGTTGAGCAACGTACTGGGATTGTTGCTACTCATCGCTAGCTACGTCGCACTGGGCTTGTATATTTCCACGCTCACCACCCAACCCATCATCGCCGCTATCGGCGCGTTGGCGGTGTTGGTTGGATTATGGTTGGCAGACATCGCCGCCACTACTGAAAATTCGCCTTGGCATCTCATCTCACCGTTGCATCATTTCCAGAGTTTCAGCACCGGCTTATTGGATAGTGGCGATGCCGTATTCTTCCTGCTATTCACCAGCGCGTTCCTGCTGCTCGCCATGAAGCGACTCGGCAACAATCGGATATACGGATAAACCATGCGCAAATTATTTAATAATTCATCCCTGCGCAATGCGTTGTTCGTTGCGCTGCTAATCGTCACAGCCATAGGCTTAAATTACCTCGCCAACCAACATCACCTTCAGCGCGATGTCACACAGAATGCAATCAACAGCTTGGAACCCGGCAGCATCGAAGTGCTTAAGCAACTAACCGGACCGGTGAATATCACCGTTTATGCAACTGAGCAGGACGCGCGTCTCGGTGACATACGCAAAATCATTCGTGAGTTTTTGTCGCTTTATCAGCGCTACAAAACCGACATCAATCTGACTTTTATCGATCCGGAAAAAGAATCAGATAAAGCCCGTGAAGCGCGCATCCAACTCAATGGCGAAATGATTGTCGAATATGCGGGACGCAGCGAACACCTCACGCAAATCAATGAGCAAATCGTGACCAGCACCTTGTTACGCTTAGCGCACACCAACAATCAAACCGTGATGTATCTGGATGGTCATGGTGAACGCAAGTTAGACGGCATCGCCAACTATGATCTCGGCACGCTGTTCGGTGCTAAGATCAAGCAGAATGGCTTTCATCTCAACAGTCTGAATTTGGCACTCGCGCAAGAAGTGCCAAACAACTGCAACGTATTGGTCATCACCCAACCGCAACTCGACCTCATGCCGGGTGAGATCGACAAGCTGCTGCGCTATGTTGATCGCGGTGGAAATATGTTGTGGTTGGTTGATGCCGAACCATTACACGGATTAGAACGGGTCGCCGAAAAACTTGACCTGCTGTTGCCACCCGGCATCGTAATCGACCCCGCCGCCAGCGAAATGCGCGCCCCTGCCACATGGTCGATTGGCGCTTCCTATCCGCCGCACGCCATCACCCGCAACTTTAATTTGATCACCGCCTTCCCTTCCGCACGTCCGTTGATGTGGAATGAAAACCCCGATTGGCAACATCACGTATTAGTCGAAGTGGCCGCACGTGGTTGGGTAAGCCGCACCATACCTAAAGGCAAACCCAGCTTCGACAAAGCGCACGATACCCCCGGCCCCGCCAACATTGCCGCTGCGCTGCAACGCACCATCAACGATAGAGAACAACGCATCGTCGTGGTCGGCAACGGCGCGTTCCTGGCTAATAGCTACGCGGGCAATGGCGGCAATGTGGACTTGGGTGTGAACATGGTGACTTGGCTGGCGAGCGAAGACCACCTCATCAACTTGGAACCACACGCGGCAAAAGACAGCAAACTTGTTTTGAGCAAAACGCAGCTCAATGTCATCAGCATCGGCTTCCTGCTTAGCTTACCGCTGCTGCTGGCGGGTTGGGGCGTTTGGCTTTGGTGGAAACGCAGGCGGGCTTAAAATCTCACCCTTCGACTTCGGCAATAAAACAGCCTACGCTCAGGGCGAACGGATTTTGTTATCGATAATTCAAACAAAAATTCGTTCGTCCTGAGCGTAACGCAGTGAAGTCGAAGGATGAATAACCGCAATCACACAAAATAATTTTCAACCTAACCATGCCCGAACTCCCCGAAGTAGAAACCACACGCAGAGGTTTAGCTGAGCACCTCATCGGCGCAACCATCACCGATGTCATCGTCCGAAACCCCAAGCTGCGTTGGCCGATTCCGAAAAACTTACCTGCGCTTTTACGTGGGCAAAAAATACTCACCCTCACTCGCCGTGCAAAATACCTGCTGGCAGATTGCGGCAACGGCACTTTGATTTTGCATCTCGGCATGTCAGGCAGTTTGCGTATCTTGTCAAGCAACACCCCACTTGAAAAACACGATCACTTCGATTTGGTGCTATCACCACCCTCAACCGTTCGTGCTGGGCTTGTCGAAGCACATCAATCCATACACCCTTCGACAGGCTCAGGGCAAACGGATTTAAGCACACATAAAATCATGCGCCTGCGCGACCCGCGTCGATTCGGTGCGGTGTTGTGGCATGAAGGTGATGCAATCACTCACCCGCTGCTCGCCACACTCGGCCCTGAACCATTAGCCGAAATTTGTCCGCCATACATCGGTGTTGTAGGAGCGAGCCATGCTGCGCGTGTCGTTGGGGCAGAAGCCCCTTACAACCACGGCGTACCTCCTGCGAGTGTTCGCGAAATAGAAAAAATATCGCACGCAGGGCGTGCTCCTACCAATGCTCAAACATTCGATGCGCGCTATCTCTATCAAGCCACACGCGGTCGCAGCATCAGCATCAAACAATGCATCATGGACAATCACGTGGTGGTCGGTGTGGGCAACATCTACGCCAACGAATCCCTGTTTCGCAGCGGCATCAAACCGCAACTAGCAGCAGGTAAACTCAGCCTACCGCGCTGTGAAAAACTGGTGTCAGAAATCCGCGCCACTTTACGCGCCGCTATCGAAAAAGGCGGAAGCACCCTACGCGACTTCGTACACAGCGATGGCAGCAGCGGCTATTTTCAACAAGAGTATTTTGTCTATGGCAGAACGGGTGAGCCGTGCCGAAAATGCGGCGCGCTGATTAAGCAAATCAAGCAAGGGCAGCGGTCGAGTTTTTACTGTGTATGTTGTCAGAAATGAGGCTTCATAAAAATGAAGCTATCAAATCTCAGCTCAGACACGGTCAAATAATTTAGCAGAATATTAAAAAATTAGTGATGCGTTTACAATACTAGCCAGCATTGGCGGAATTTGCCGCACACATTAAAATATTTCCTAAATTATTTTAGGTAAAGAATGCAAGTCGAAAAATAGAGGATACCCTATCCAATCTTGAAATTGCTTACCGACAAATTGAAAGGGCAATAGTAATTTTCTTGGATGACAAGGACTATATATCTGCTCTTACGCTCGCTGGTGCCGCTGAAGAAATACTAGGAAAACTATTAAACAAAGTAGGGAAAGAGCATTGGCTGGACTCCATATCAAAAGGTGCACTTCGAGCACTGGGCTTTCGAAGAAAGGAATTCCAAACCCATGAAGCAGTAACAGCAAGAAAAGAAATAGCTAACATTGCCAACTTGAACAAAAACAGACTAAAGCATTACAACAATGATGGAGCAATTACTCTTCTTGTGGATGTAGCTGCTGCAGAAATGATTGAACGCGCTATTTCCAACTACTTTGATTTAACTCAGCGTGAAACTGGCGCAATGGGACGATTCAAAGAATTGATTATCTGGGACGAAAACACCTAACCATTATCAAGCGTAGCACGTAGATCAGATGAGCGTAGCGTTATCCGACTTTGGAGAAAATGCCCTAAAGCACTCACGATACCCGCACAACTTTTTGGTAAACATAAGGGGTCGGTGTCGGAATAAATCATCAAATTCAAAACCAAAAAACCATCCGCACTCCCCAACCGTTTCAGCAATAAGCAGAACACGCATCCAAATTCCATGCTATTCCCTGTTTAAGGTTGCACATGTTTCGATAAGCTTGGATAAGGATTGTGGCAGATCCTATTTGCACCCTTGCCAAGACAATCTGAACCGGAGCACACCGTGAGCAACCTTCAATCGACTAGGCAAGCACAGCCCCCTCTCATGGGCTTAACGCCCTTCCTGCGCATGAGTATTGCCGGGACGGATATGACACCGATCGGCAAGGACTTGCTGACACGCGCCGAGAACCCTGACGACACGATAGCCATGATGGATTTATCCACTTACATGCAATGTATCGGCCAGCATGATTTGGGGCTCTCCATCCAACAGCAAGCATTGCAATTGCGGCACTCCTTCAACATTCCGGCCAAACACCAGCCCGCCAAATTACGTTTACTGGCCTTGATGGCAGCGGGCGATTTGTCGTGCAATATGCCGGTGGATTGTTTGCTGGAAAACAGTGATGTCGATCTGGAATTGTTTTACGTTTCGCCGCAGAGCTTGCAAAATTTCACTCTGCCGGAACACGATGTGCTGCTCGTCGCTATCGGTGAATCCGACACCAATCAGCAGCTTTTGCGTTTGCTGGAACCCCTATTAGCAAATTGGCCTAAGCCGATATTGAATGCACCGGCGGCTATCCCGTTGGTGGCGCGAGATACGGCGAGCAAACTACTGAGTGGCATACCCGGCTTACTCATTCCACCGACAATTCGGGTAACACGCGCCGATTTGATTCCTGTCCTCCAAACCAACGGCTTTGCAATCGAACTGTTGGGCGGTTACGATTTCCCGATGATTATTCGCCCGGTCGGTTCGCATGCGGGAAATGATCTGCAAAAGATTGACACGGTAGATGCCCTGTCTGAGTACCTTGCTCACAGCGCCGCCGTTGATTTTTATGTATCGGCATTTATTGACTATCGCAGTGCCGATGGTCAGTTCCGCAAATATCGGATCGCGCTGATTGATGGTGTGCCTTTTGCCTGCCACATGGCTGTTTCGTCGCACTGGATGGTGCATTACGTGAACGCGGGCATGTATTTGGATGCCGCGAAGCGCGAAGAAGAAGCTGAGTTCATGGCACATTTCGATGTGTTCGCACAGCGTCATGCGGCGGCATTAAACACCATTCATCAACGCTCCGGGCTGGAGTATGTCTGCCTGGATTGCGCTGAAACAAAAGATGGCCAATTGTTTATTTTTGAGATCGACCATGCCATGGTCGTGCATGCCTTGGACACCTCTGACCTCTTTCCGTATAAGCAGGTGCAAATGCAAAAAGTGCTGGATGCATTCCACAAGCTGTTGCAAAAAACTGTTAGCCCAGCGGCGAAACCATCACGATTAACAGTACCGCGCTCGATATCTGCCAACCGACTCAACTTCTCAGGCGGCCCTGGTGCATTGCCTGACAGTGTGTTGCAGCAGATACAGGAAGCAATAGCCGTGGTGCCGGAAACCGGACTTTCGCTACTCGGCATCAGCCATCGCT
>CANFCA010000017.1 GCA_947445045.1 Gallionellaceae bacterium | reverse complement strand
CCCACTGCGTTAATAATGCGGCGGCGTGTATATAAATTGAGATTGATCATGCCGCCTGTCCTTCGCGTTGTCCCAGCTTGTAGAGCATGAATCTGGCGATAGATAAAACTACGAAGGTAATGAAGAACAATATCAAGCCAAGCTCAATCAGCGATGACGTGTAAAGCTCGCCTACCGCTTCGGTAAATTCGTTAGCCAGAGCAGAGGAAATGCTATTGCCAGGCATCAACAGCGATTTGGTGAGTTCATGGGCATTACCAATGACAAAGGTCACCGCCATGGTTTCGCCGAGTGCTCGACCGAGACCCAGCATGATGCCGCCCGCCACGCCGACTTTGGTGTAAGGCAACACAATGCCCCACATCACTTCCCATGTGGTTGCACCTAAACCGTAAGCAGATTCTTTGAGTAAAGTTGGCACAACATCAAAAACATCGCGCATTACCGAGGTGATAAACGGAATCACCATGATTGATAAAATAATGCTGGCGGTAAGAATGCCGATACCCATGGGTGGTCCAGCAAATAAAGGACCGATGTAAGGCAAAACGCCAAGGTGGTCATTGAGCCACGGCTCAACATGATCGGCGAATACTGGTACAAAAACGAACAATCCCCACATGCCGTAAATAATGCTGGGGATACCTGCAAGTAGCTCAATGGCGATGCCAAGTGGGCGGCGTAAAACGCGCGGGGAAAGTTCAGTCAAAAATATCGCGATGCCAAAACTGACCGGAATCGCAATTAGCAATGCGATGCCTGATGTGATAAGTGTGCCGACGATAGGAATCAACGCACCAAATTTATCGTTGACCGGGTCCCATTCCGAACTTGTCAAAAAGCCAAAGCCAAACGCGTGAATGGCAGGCATGCTGCCCACCACTAATGAGAAAATAATCGCCGCTAACAAAGCCAATACACTAAAGGCCGATATACGTGTCAGCGTGCGGAACAGCATATCTAGCACTGCTTGGCGTTTTAGGCGTGCTTCGAGTGAAAACTTCGGCATAATTAAATATTGCTTGGTTAAAATAATTGCGGGAGCAACAGCTCCCGCAATTATAACTTAATGATGTGACGTTTTTGTTACACGCTGCTAGCTTATTTCCAGAGTGCTTTTCCGCTCGCGTCTTTGATTTGGGTTTTCCATGCATCGTGGATCATGGTGACAACGTTAGTTGGAAGTGGCACGTAATCCAAATCAGAAGCCAGCTTGTCGCCATTCGCGTAAGCCCAATCGAAGAACTTCAACACTTCTTTTGCGCTTTCGATTTTTTCCGGTGCTTTAGGAACCAAAATGAACGTTGCACCAGTGATAGGCCAGCTTTCTTTGCCAGGCTCATTGGTCAGGATTTCGTAGAAACCATTGTCCTTTTCCCATTTGGCATTTGCTGCGGCAGCCTTGAAGCTAACATCGCTAGGTGAAACAAACTGACCATCGCGGTTTTTCATTTGTGCAAAATTCATCTTGTTTTGTAAGGCGTAGGCATATTCCACATAGCCGATTGCACCCTTGATGCGTTGCACATAAGAAGCGACACCTTCGTTGCCCTTTCCACCTGTCCCTGCGGGCCACGACACGGCTTTATCACCGCCCACACTGCGCTTCCAATCTAGGCTGACTTGTGACAAGTAAGTGGTGAAAATGAATGTCGTGCCAGATCCATCAGCACGGTGAACCACGGTGATTGCTTGATCTGGCAAAGCTACGCCCGCATTGTCTGCAACGATGCGTGGATCATTCCACTTGGTGATTTTGCCCATGTAAATATCAACCAGCACTTTGCTGTCCAATTTTAATTGACCTGCTGCTACGCCAGCGATGTTAACTACTGGGACTACGCCGCCTATAACAGTTGGGAACTGAGCAAAGCCGCCCAGTGCCAGTTCGTTAGGATTCATAGGCGCATCCGTTGCACCGAAGTCCACGGTTTTAGCTTGAATTTGTTTGATGCCGCCGCCAGAGCCTATCGACTGGTAATTCATTTCAGTGCCAGTTGCGGCTTTATAGGCTTCTGCCCATTTGGCATAAACGGGGTAAGGGAAAGTTGCGCCTGCACCCGTGATATTGACCGCCAAACTTGCGCCAGCGTAAGCCACCGCTGTAGCAGCCGTGATGCCGATGATGAGTTGCTTGAGTTTGCTATTCATTAAATATGTCTCCATTGAATTAAGTGCTGCTTTGGGGTGTTATTTGAATCAACAATATCTTATTGCGAAGGGCATGTTATGTCGGTTGTGTTACAGGATTATTACAGTTTATGGGTATTTTTGGTGGACGATTTTGTCGATTTTGGCTAACCATTTTGCGATTTAGTATTGGACGTGATTAAATGGCGATTAATAGTTTCATAATTGTTTAATAGTGGAAATATAAAATGATTAAATCAGCCCAAGTGGTAAAGGCTTTGTCAGCATTGGCGCAACCCACGCGGCTTGCGATATTTCGGCTGCTAGTCGTGAGTGGACATGAAGGAATGGCAGCAGGGCAGGTGGCAGAGAAGTTGAAAGTGTCTCCTGCAACGATGTCCTTCCATTTCAAAACGCTGAGCCATGCAGGGTTGATCGAGAGTAGGCAGGATGGACGATTTATCTACTACACCGCTAATTTTACGGTGATGAATGGCATGGTGGATTATTTGACTGAAAACTGTTGCGGCGGGAACGCAGAGGCTTGCAATGTGCCAAGTAAAAAATGTTGATATTTAAAAAGGTGAAATTCAAATGAGTGAAAAGCAATATAACGTACTGGTGTTATGCACAGGCAATTCGGCACGCAGTATTTTGGGTGAAGTGCTATTCAATGTAATGGGTAAAGGCAAATTCAAAGCCTACAGCGCGGGTAGTAAGCCAGCGGGGAAAGTTAATCCCGGTGCGATTGAATTGTTGCAGCAGCAAGGTCACAGCATTGAAGGGCTGCGCAGTAAAAGCTGGGATGAGTTTGCCGCGCCCGGTGCACCAGAAATCGATTTTATCTTTACCGTGTGTGATAACGCAGCGGGTGAAACATGCCCGATCTGGCCGGGCAAGCCTGCCACAGCGCATTGGGGAATCCCTGATCCGGCGCATGTTGAGGGCGTTGAAGCTCGACGTGCTGCGTTCAAAACTGCCTATGCACAATTGTCACGCCGCATCCAATTATTTATGAATTTGCCAATTGAGAAATTAGACAAGATTACCCTGAAAGAAAAGCTCGCTGAAATTGGCCGAATCAAGGATTAATACGATGAATCTGTTCGAACGTTATCTCACCGTCTGGGTGTTTCTGTGCATCGTAGTTGGTGTGTTGCTTGGGCAATTTTTTCCAAACGTGTTTCATGCACTGGCAAGTTTAGAAGTTGCCCATGTGAATCTTCCAGTAGGCGTGTTGGTATGGGTGATGATTATTCCGATGTTGTTGCGCATCGATTTTGGTGCGTTGCATCAGGTCAGGCAGCACATACGCGGCATTGGTGTCACGCTATTCGTTAACTGGGCAATCAAGCCTTTCTCGATGGCATTTTTAGGCTGGTTATTTATCCGTCATGTGTTTGCCGATTCTTTGCCACACGATCAGCTCGACAGTTACATCGCGGGATTGATTTTGCTTGCCGCCGCGCCGTGTACTGCAATGGTGTTCGTGTGGAGCAATCTTGTGAAAGGTGATCCGTTATTCACCTTGTCGCAAGTGGCACTCAATGACGCAATCATGATATTTGCCTTCGCACCTTTGGTGGCTTTGTTGCTAGGCATCGCCAGCATCGCTATCCCTTGGGAGACTTTGTTTTTCTCAGTGATTTTTTACATTGTGATTCCGGTCGTCATTGCGCAATTACTTAGAAGACGATTGTTGGCAAAGGGTGAATCCTTCTTTAACCAAACTTTGGCTAACATCGCGCCATTTTCAATGTGTGCATTATTACTGACACTGGTGTTGTTGTTTGCCTTGCAGGGCAATGCCATCGTTTCTCAACCCTTGGTAATTGCCATGCTTGCCGTGCCAATCTTGATTCAAGTGCTGTTCAATTCCGGCTTAGCCTACTGGTTGAATCGACGCTTGGGTGTGGTGCATTGCGTGGCAGCACCTTCAGCGTTGATAGGCGCAAGTAACTTTTTTGAGCTGGCGGTAGCCACGGCGATTAGCTTGTTCGGCTTTCAATCAGGCGCAGCGTTGGCGACAGTGGTAGGAGTGTTGATTGAAGTGCCGGTGATGTTGATTGTGGTGAAAATCGCTAATGACACACAGCAATGGTATGGGCTAGGTAGGCAAGAATAGTAGCGGCTACTGAGAAGATTGTTCGCAATAAAAAACGGGCATCCTAAGATGCCCGTTCTTTTTGTGTAGTGTTCTTTGAGCGCATTATGAAAAATGAATGTCTCCCACACTGTTACTTGTTATTAGAACGTGTGCTTCACACCCAATGAAACAACTGAAGGTGATGTGCCAAAGCCAGAGTTGGTCGTTGCAGCACCTGAGCTTTGTGAGAAACCGTAGTTAATACCTTTGCCGTTGCTAATTTTTGTGTACAGGGCATATAGTTTCGTGCGTTTGCTTAAACCGTGGTCGTAACCTACAGAAATTTGGTTCGCGCCGCTATTGGCAACTGCACCCAATGTACCAGCCTTAACATATCCCAATTTAACTGCATTGTTGCCCATCATGTACTTTGCACCTAAATAAGCTGAGCTGTGACCAAATAAGTTGGCTTTGGCTGCGCCGAGATTATCAGTAGTTTTTTCATACACGGCAGTTAACTCAAAGGGTTGATCTTCTGGACGGAAAGCAAATCCTAGGCGGGTAGCAGATTCATCTTGACCAACTGATGCAGAGCCGAGAGTTTCTAATTTGTGTGATTCGTGTGCTACAGAACCGTAGAAAGGTGCAAGGTCATACATTACAGCTAAGCTTACCAAATTGTTTCTTTTATCAGTATTAACATAGTTTTGCTCTGTCAAATTTACAGTAGCAAGTGCTGCATTGAAACCTGAAAAAGTTGGGCTGGTGTACATCAAGATGTTGTTCGGGCGAAGCTCGAATCCTTGGTTGGAAGCACCATTAAAGGGGGCTGCACCTGCAGTGGCTGTTACAGCAACAGCAGCAACACTTTTTGGAGCGCCCATTAAAGCGCGGTTATCACCTACATTGTCACCAAACATATCCAGTTTGCGAGTCGCAAATTTGTACGGGGTATCATGAATACCAAACAATACAGTTCCGATTTTTTCGCTCTTTAGGTTAACGAATGTGTTACGGCTGGCGAAAGTATTTTTGGCGGCATCATCGAAGTTGACTTGCTGTTCAACTTGCCAGTTTGCAGACAGGCCGTCGCCCAAATCTTCGGTGCCTTTGAAGCCAAATTTAGATACGTTGCTGGACACCACGCGTTTGCTTGCACCACTTACAGAAGTTGTGCCGTTAGCAGTAGTTACTCCATCGCCTGTGTTAACCATGTCATATGACAGATCAGCCACGCCATAAAATGTGAAGTTGCCGTTCTCAGCCTGTGCCACTACAGGCAAGGTAAAAGCCGCAGCCAGTGCGACAACGATTAGTTTCTTTTGCATTGTTAAACTCTCCTAGTCATTTATATTTAGTAGTGGCTTGGGCGCAGCTTCTTCGCGCATTAGTCCAATACTTATGTGGTTTTATTAAAGCCGCCAGTTTGCGACGGACGGAATAATAAATATCAAATGTTACAGTTTGATGAATTCAATATAACGTTCTGGTTACAAACACTAGCCCTTATGGATACCCCTCTATTTTAGAAAATGTTTTGCATAGCGGCTGCTCATGCGCGACATGGGTAATAGGATCAGCAAGTCAGCAGTATTGAATTCTGGATCCCAAGCAGGAGCGCCACAGATATACGCGCCTAGTCGCAAATAGCCTTTTAGCAAGGGCGGAATCGGCGCATCGAGTAATTGATTGAGTGCGTGCAATGGCAAGGGATAACGCGGAAACACCGTGTATTCGGTGGGTGCGGAATAAAGACGATGCAATTTTCGGTAAATGCTAGCCGCCACATGGCCACCATCCGCCATGCTGATGCTGGCGCAGCCAATCAGATATTCATGTTTGTGTTGCTGCATGTATTGCGCAAGTCCTCCCCACAATTGAGTAATGGTCGCACCGTCACGATGATCTTTATGCACGCATGAACGACCGACTTCCACCATTCGATCACTGAGGTGCATCAGCCGGGTTAAATCAAATTCGCTCTGAGAATAATAGCCGCCAATTTTTTTGGCCTGATCGGGTGACAGGATGCGATATGTTCCCACCACTTTATTTTCTTCACTTTCACGTACCAATAAATGCTCGCAGTATTTGTCGTAAATATCGCGGTCTATGCCTTCTTTCGCGCTGGCTAGTGTCGCGCCCATTTCTTCACAGAATACTTTAAAGCGCAAACGTTGTGCTTCGAGTATTTCTGCTTCGCTGTGTGCGAGACTGGTGGTTAATTGCCGGTGAGAGACTGCTTGGGGTTGGCGGTTGAGTTCTAGCATCGCATCCTCTTTTGAGTGATTAAAGATGCGTGTAGATTAGGGAGGCTGTGTTGCAGCGCGATGACGGGAATGTGAAGAAAGTGTGAATTTCTACTTGGTTTGATGATTCAATAGTGGATCGACTAATAATGCGTAGCTTGATTGTGCGGAGAGTCTGGGGCTTGAAAAGTCTGGCTCAGGCTGATATTCAGCCTCATGTCGGGTAGTGCCTATTGTTTGTAACGCTTGTGCAATTGAATCTTGTGCCGCGCGTGCCAACACACGACGACCCATATCTGCAGTCGATAACTCAGGCGTAAA
Source organism: Gallionellaceae bacterium (assembly GCA_947445045.1). Classification (GTDB taxonomy): domain Bacteria; phylum Pseudomonadota; class Gammaproteobacteria; order Burkholderiales; family Gallionellaceae; genus Gallionella. The sequence continues at coordinate 3,980 of CANFCA010000017.1, read as the reverse complement.
TACCACTAATGCGTTGAGGTGTGAGCGACGAATAATCCGCCAGATTGACTGCACTAACGTGGTATCGCCGATGAAAGGAGCAGCGGAATCTGCTTCACCATCATCATCTTGGTAGCGCAGTGCGATTGGGAAAATTCTTGCGTGTGTATCAATTGCGGGTTGGATAAGTGAGGAATGGAAATGACCAACCTGCTTGCCGTCTGTCGTCGTACCTTCGGGAAAAAGCCCGACACACGTTCCTTGTTCAAGCAACAGACTGATGCGCAAGTTAGCGGCAGAAGTTTTTTGGCGTAATGCGCGGTCAATAAATATTGTGCCGCTGCGTTTGCATAGCCAGCCAATGATAGGCCACTCACTCACTTCTGACTTGGCGATGAAGCGTGAGGGGTGAATGGCATTCACGACAAATATATCAAGCCACGAAACGTGATTGGCGATTATCAGGCAACCTGATTCGCTTCGAGAAGGTTGCAGCCCTTCAATTTGAATGCCGATGTTAAAAATTTCGAGTAGTTGTTTACTCCAGGTCTTCAAAACCCGTCTTTGCCTAGCTTGATTGAGATGAGGGTGAATGATCGCTAGCAATATGCCGTAAGTAAGATGGATGGCAAGTCGCGTGATGCGCAATAAACTAATCAGCCAATTTGATGAAGGCTTATCCATAAAAGACCTCGGCATTCTGGCGTTGCGTTTCACTTACCTTGTAAGAGTTGGGGTGACGACGTTCGATAAACAAACTGTTGCCGGGTTTCTTCTTCGCCATGATTTTGGCGGTGGTGACGGCTTCGACAATTTCATAATGTGAATCAAACAACTTAGGGGTAACCCAAACTACACCTATCGAGAGGGTGGGTAAGGGGTGGTGGACAATTCGGCTTTGTCTATCCTCAATTTTATAGCCGCCCATCGCGCGGTGTTGTTTATCAAATAGCCCTGAAGAAGTTTGCGCGAAGGAGGCGAGTGCGCGATGACAATGCTGTTCCCAATCCTTACTTTGTAGAATGAAAATAAAATCATCGCCGCCGATATGTCCAATAAAGTCCTGTGTCGGGTCACAAATTTGGCTGAGTAGTTTGCTGGTGAACTGAATCAGCTCATCCCCTTTTCGATAGCCATATTTGTCGTTAAATGGTTTGAGGTAATCCAGATCGGCATAGCAGACGGCGAATGATTTTCCGGATTGAAGTAAACGTTCTATATGTTCGTTAATGGGTACGCTGCCGGGCAACATGCTTAAAGGATGGGCATAGCGTGAAGTCGAGATGTGTGAATGGGTGATTTCACGCAGCAGGTCTTGGCTTGTGCCTAGTCCGATGTAGCGACCTTGTTCGGTGATAATAAAATTATCGACAAACTGCTGCATGTCGGTTTGGCTTAAGAACTGACTGACTTCATCTATAGGCGTAGATTTCTCCACCAATAAGGGCTGCGCATTCATGAGTTCCGAGCAATACTTTTTGTCGAGCAACTCGACGGGTTGCGGTTGTGCAAATTTGTCTATGTGTTGAAAACGCTGGATCAATCCCACTGGGCAACCATTCTTGACGACAGGGATAGCGCACAGGCTATGATTTGCTGAAAATAGGGCGGATAGGGTTTCGATAGGTGTTTCAGGAAATATGGGCTCAACAAAGCGCATAATTTTCTCGACGGTAAAGCCGAGGGCTGTGCTTGAGGAATTTTTAATACTTGCTTCCATGATCAATGTCCTATGCGTGTCAGATAGCACCAGCATAGTTAAGCAATGTTGCAATTGAATGAAGCTAGTGTTGCAAGCTGGTTGCAATACTAGGGAGACGCTGATTTATTTGGTTTTGTCGTTCCCGCGAAAGCGGGAACCCAGTTAACTCAAGGTCACGTGGATGCTTTATAAAAAATCAGGCGAGAGTGTCAGGCGCAAAGTGGTTTGCGTCTCGCCACCGCGCTCGCGGCTATTGAGCCACCAGACCGCGCCTTTTTTGACGCTCCAGTATTGTGCTTGCCCGGTCATGAGCAGTCCAGCAACTGAACCGAGCGTAGGTTGATGCCCAACAATTAACACGCAGCCCGTTTTATCTTGCCAATTGGCGGCTTGAAGCACATCTTCTGGTGAGCAACCGGGCTTGATGAGAGGTTCGGTAATGTAGTGTCGGTTAAGTGCAGTTGCGGTTTGTTGAGTACGTCTGGCGGGGCTAACCAGAATTCGAGTATCGGGGGGTAAATGCACCCTTAAAAAGGCCGCCATTTTTTCTGCTTGAATTCGACCTTTGGCAGTTAAAGCACGTTCTAAATCAGGCACGCCATCTTCTGCTTCAGCATGCCTCCATAAGATCAGCTCCATGATTTCCCCCTAGTCTCAAATATTACAATTCAATAGTAAGAATATACCGTATATACTGATTATTTCAAATAACTCAATGGAGCAAGTTATGACAACCAAAAAGATTCCTGCAGCAGTTAAGGTTACACCCAAAAAAGTGACTGCAACAAAACCCGCTGCTGCCATTAAAGCACCTGCGCAAAAACCTGCAGTGGTAAAAATAGTAGTTGCGAAGCCAGGCAAAAAAAACAAGAAAGTTAAAAAATCAGCAGCTAAAGCAGAAGTCAAAGGCAAGGTCGTACGTGATAGTTTTACTATGCCGCAAGATGATTACGCAAACATTGCCAAATTAAAACAAGCCTGTTTAAAAGCGGGTTTACATGTCAAAAAGAGCGAGTTGCTACGTGCTGGTCTGCGTGCCTTAGATACGTTAACTGTTGCACAACTTAAACAAGCGATAGGCAAGCTGGATACGATTAAAACTGGTCGTCCAAAAAAATCTGTAACATAGATTTTTGCTTAATTGAATGTTGTGGGCATTTACGAACTTGCGTTGAATCGTTAGTTGGCAAGTTGTGCAAGCAGAGTGGTTTGAGCGCAGACTGGGGTTGAGTTACGGATTTTTTTTCTGCGATAACTCCCATTATCGGACATTTCCCAAGCTTGAACATTATCGCGTAAATAGATTTTCAGGCCTTCGTCCAACACGCGCTTTTTCAGTTTCTTGTCGAGCAACGGAAAGCAGACCTCAATTCGGCGGAAGAAATTCCTGTTCATCCAGTCTGCGCTGGACAAATAGGTGTCGTGTTTCAGGTTGTTGCGGAAATAGAAAATGCGCGTATGTTCCAAGAAGCGTCCAATCACCGACCGTACGCGGATGTTTTCCGATAATCCTTCCACGCCGGGGCGAAGCGCGCATACCCCGCGCACAATCAAATCAATTTTTACGCCTGCCCGCGAAGCTTCATACAACGCGGTAATGATGGTGGGCTCCAATAGCGCATTCATTTTGGCGATGATGTGTGCTTTTTTGCCTGCCTTGGCGAGTTTGGTTTCGTTGTGTATGGCTTGCAAAATCTGGCTGTGTAACGTGAACGGAGATTGCCATAAATGTTGCAAAGCCCCTGCCTTACCTAAGCTGGTTAGCTGTGAAAATACCTGGTTCACATCGGCGCATATTTCAGGCTGACAAGTGAATAACCCAAAGTCAGTATAAAAACGTGCCGTGCGGGGATGGTAATTGCCAGTGCCTAGATGTACGTAGCGACGAAGTTTCCCCTCTTCGCGACGAACCACCATAATCATTTTTGCGTGGGTCTTGTGACCCACTACGCCATACACCACATGCGCGCCGACTTCTTCCAGTTTGCTCGCCCAGTTGATATTAGCTTCTTCATCAAAACGCGCCATCAGTTCTACCACTACAGTCACTTCTTTTCCGGCCTGAACGGCAGCGATCAAGGCTTCCATCAATGCGGAATCGACCCCCGTGCGATACACAGTTTGCTTGATCGCCACCACTTGCGGATCAGAGGCAGCTTGTTGGATGAAACTGATGACAGGTTGAAATGATTGAAAGGGGTGGTGTAGTAACACGTCACTCTTGCGCAGCAGCTTGAACATATCCGCCCCTTTTTTCTGCAAGGTGGCGGTGATGACTGATGCATAGGGTGGAAATTTT
>CANFCA010000016.1 GCA_947445045.1 Gallionellaceae bacterium | reverse complement strand
TAAGTTCGTTGCAAAAACAATGCTAAGGTGCGCCACACTGGACTTCACCTAGCATTTAGAGATGAAGTTTTTTAAAGTATACCGATTGTTTATGACACTTCTGTTTAGAGTGCTTCGCGGGCTGCAACATAAAGTTATACTTTTTTCACTCGAAACCAAGCCGCATATAGCGCGGGCAAGAACAAACACGTGAGCATCGTCGCCACTACCAAGCCGCCCATAATCGACACGGCCATCGGCCCCCAAAACACTTGGCGCGTCAGCGGTATCATCGCCAATATCGCAGCGGCGGCGGTCAGCATGATGGGACGAAAACGTCTGACAGTTGAACCAACTATCGCTTGCCATTGACTCTTACCTTCTGCTTCATCTTGACGGATTTGATCGACCAAGATTACCGAGTTGCGCATAATCATTCCCGCCAATGCGATAAATCCCAAGTTCGCCACAAAGCCGAACGGCACTTGGAATATCAACAGCGCGATGGTCACACCAATCAAGCCGAGTGGGGCAGTGAGCAATACGATCACGGTGCGGCTGATGCTTTGCAGTTGTATCATCAACAGCGTAATCACGCCCACCAACATCAACGGCATCACAGCCTTGATAGCCGTTTCACCCTTGGCGGATTCTTCCACACTACCGCCCGTTTCGATTCGATAACCCACAGGCAATTTGGCGCGCACTTCGGCGAGCTGAGTGTTTATTTCAGCAGATACAGTATCGCCCTGCGTTTTATCCGCCATGTCTGCACGCACCGTCATCGTAGGCAAACGGTTGCGTCGCCAAATCAGCCCCTCTTCCAACACGGGAACTAATTTGGCAACTTGTGCCAGCGGCACGTGCCGTCCGCCAGACAGGGGAATATCGAGATTGGGGATTTGATCTAACTGCCGCGCATCGCCCACTTTGCCGCGCCACACTACATCAATCAATTGGTCTGCCTCACGATATTGCGTCATCGCCACGCCATTCAACCAGCCTTGCAAGGCAAGTGAAATTTCTTGACTAGACGTGCCCAATTGTCGCGCCCTATCCTGATTCACCTCTACTTGGATGCTTTTGATTTTGTCATTCCAATCAAAATTCACATTTTGCAAATGCACGTTGGCACGCATCAGATTAGCCACTTGTTCGGAGATTTCGCGCAACATGGTTAGGTCCTCACCCATCACGCGAAACTGCACAGGGTAACCAATCGGCGGTCCATTTTCCAAACGCACTACGCGCACGCGCAGGTGTGAAAAACCACTATCTGCTGCTGCGAATTTTGCTTCAAGCCGATGCTTTAAATCTTCGCGTTCAGTCAACCCTTTAGTGACGATGACGAACTGCCCAAAGTTATCGGCGAACAACTGCTGGTCTAACGATAAAAAATATCGCGGTGCGCCATTGCCCACATAAGAAGAATACGAAGCAATCGCGGTGTCATCTTTGAGCAACGCCTCAATGCGCTGCACCTCATGTTCAGTGGCTTTGAGCGATGCACTTTGCGGCAACCACACATCCACCATTAACTCCAAACGGCTTGCAGAAGGGAAAAATTGTTTTTGCACACCCTTGCCGAACGCCATAATCGACAGCACAAATATCAACACAGTTGCGACTATGACTTTCCAGCGATTGCTCAAACACCATTCCACCACCGCGCGAAAACGCCGATAGAACGGCGTGTCGTAGACATCTTCGCTATGTTGCTGGGCTTTTGCCATGAGCTTTTTTTGATCTAATAATTTGTAGCCGAGATACGGTGTAAATACCACCGCGACGATCCACGAAATCCCCAACGCAATCGTCACCACTTGGAAAATCGAGATGGTGTATTCGCTCGCGGCAGACTTGGAAAATCCCACTGGCGTAAACGCCGCTGCGGTAATCATCGTGCCGGTGAGCATCGGGAACGCTGTGGAGGTATAGGCAAAGGTGGCGGCTTTAGTGCGTTCCCAGCCCTGCTCCATTTTCACCACCATCATTTCAACTGCAATAATGGCATCATCAACTAAAAGGCCCAAGGCAATCACCAACGCGCCGAGCGAGATACGCTGCAAGTCGATGCCGAATAGCTTCATCATAAAAAAAGTAATCGCCAACACTAGCGGAATCGACAATGCCACCACCGTACCCGTGCGCCAACCCAAGCTCAAGAAGGTCACGGCCAACACAATCAGCACCGCCTCGGCGAGCGATTCTTCAAACAACTTGATCGACCCTTTGACAACTTCAGGTTGATTCGCCACCACATGAACTTCCACGCCAGCAGGTAATTCGGCAGTGATTTTCTGCATGGCTTGCTGCAAATTTTCACCGAGATCAATGACGTTGCCACCCTTCGCCATCACCACGCCTAAGCCAATTGCAGGCTGGCCTTTAACGCGCATAGTAGGGCTGGCCGGATCAGACAAACCCCGTGTAACTTTGGCAATATCACCCAAGCGAAAATGCTGACCATTGACCAACAAATCCGCATCGCGCACATGTTCGACGGTATCAAATCCCCCACTGACCCGAATCCGAATACGATTAGTGTCAGTCTCGATAAACCCCGCCGGATTGACAGCGTTTTGTTTTTGCAAAGCTTCAGAAATTTGTTGTGGCGTAATACCAAAGCTGGCGAGGCGTGTAGGTGATGCATCAATGTAAATCTTTTCATCTTGCACGCCTATCATCTCAACGCGCTTCACATCCGGCACGGCTTTCAAATCCAGCGCGATGCGGTCTGCATAACGACGCAACGCGGCGAGGTCAAAACCATCGCCCGTCAACGCGAAGATATTGATTTGCACGTCACCGAACTCATCATTCGGAAACGGTCCTTGCACACCAGCGGGTAAAGTTTGCCTGATGTCGTTTAGTTTTTTGCGGACTTGATACCACGCATCAGGCACATCTTTTTTCGGCGTGTAATCTTTCAGAATCACGAAAACTAACGATTCGCCGGGCTTAGAGGCGGAACGTATGACATCCACCCAAGGCGCTTCCTGCAATTTTTTCTCGATACGTTCACTTAGTTCGCGTTCCACTTCTTGCGCCGTAGCACCCGGCCATAAGGTGCGCACCACCATCACCTTGAAAGTGAAATCAGGATCTTCTGACCGCCCCAAATTCATATAAGAAATGATGCCAGCGCCCGACAATACGAAGATGAGGAACACCACCATAGACTGGTGCGTGAGTGCCCATGCGGAAAGGTTGGGGCCTTTCATTGCGCAGAACCTGATTCAGCCGCACTAGTTTGAATCGCGTGGATTTTTTCTCCTGCATTCAGCTTATGCACACCCGCGCTGACGATGCGTTCACCTGCCACCAGACCACTGTTAACCACCGCCCCTGCATCGCGGTAAGCGGCTATTTTAATAGGTCGTAGGCTGATCGAATGATCCGCCGCAACGATCCACACAGCAGCTTGATCACCTTGTTGGAAAATCGCCGTGAGCGGAATCACGATAGCGTTGCCATTTTGTTTAGATGCAAATCGCACTTTGGCAGTCATACCCAACGCCACATCCCCGCGCGATTGATTCAATGCAATACGTGCTGCATAAGTTCGGCTCGCCGCATCCGCAGCAGGTGAAAGCTCACGCAAATGCCCTGACAATCGCAACTCAGTGTTGTCGTCGGACGACAGCATCACCTCTGCGGCAGCACCGATTTTGAGTTTAGAAAATTGCGATTCAGGTACAGCAATCAATACTTCACGTTCACCACTTTCTGCCAAGCGCACCACCGGCTGCCCCGCACTTACCACCTGCCCCACTTCTGCCAAGGTCGCCGAAATCACCCCCGCATGCTCTGCTTGTAATGCGGTGTAAGCCGATTGATTACGTGCCAATCCCGCTTGGGCAGCAGCAGATTTCAGCACGGTTTCTTTTGTATCCAAAGCAGATTGGCTAACGAATTTTTTGCTGAATAGATCACGATACCGCTTTGCATCGGCCTCTGCCAATTGCAATTGCGCCTCGGCAGAACTAACTTGCAAGCCACTATCTACGCCATCTACACGCGCCAATACCTGACCCACCTTAACCTGCGACCCAACATCCACCAACCGTTCAACGATTTTTCCACCAATCCGAAAACCCAATTGCGTCTCGTGGCGCGCACAAATTTCGCCGCTATAAACGTTGCTGCTATCGCTTGCCGATGCGCCCACGATTTGGGTCAACGCAGGTTGTTCAATTTTCGCGGGAGGCGGTGTTTCTTTACTACAAGCGGTCAAGGCGATAACAAAGATGAATACAGGCAGGGAGCGTTTCATGTGGACTTTCAGATGCTGAAATTAGTAAGCCCCCAATGTAGTGTTGGGGGCGATAACTGTCAACGCTAGCAGAAGATAAATTCCATCATCCGTTCGTCCTGAGCGTAGGCAGCTTTATCGCCGAAGTCGAAGGGAGAAGTGGCTACATACCCTTCGACTTCACTCCGTTACGCTGATAGAGCTACTAGCCATACGACTAGGCTGTCCAACAACGCCGGCCAAGTCGCTGGTTATCAGGGCGAACGGACTTAATCGACGTTTCCCTAACAACGTCGCATTTTAATAATCCGTGTAACCCTTTTCACCCGGCGTATAAAAAGTGCTGGCATCAGGCGCGGTCAACTCAGTTCCGTTTTGCAGTTTTTTTACCAAATCAGGATTGGAAATAAATGGACGACCAAACGCAACGAGGTCACCGCGCTTTGCATCAAGGTCGGCATTCGCGCGAGCTAAATCATAGCCTCCAGACATAATGTATGCGCCTTTGAACGTGTCACGCAGCTTGGCTTTCAACGTTGGACTTACTTCAGGCGCACCCATCGCACTGTGATCGACGATATGGATATACGCCAAACCAACCGTATTGAGCTCGTTAATCAAACGCTCATACAACGTATCCATCAGCGCATCAGGTGCCATGCCGTTGAATGCGCCATAAGGTGAGATGCGCATGCCGATACGGTCTGCGCCAATCGCTGCTGCGGTTGCTTTGGCAATTTCCACTGCAAAGCGGATTCGATTTTCGATACTGCCGCCCCATTGATCGGTGCGCTGATTGGAAGCGGTATTAAGAAACTGGTCAATCAAATAGCCGTTCGCGCCATGCAGTTCCACACCATCAAAACCCGCTTCAATCGCCCGATTTGCGGCAGTCACATACTCGGCAATGGTGTGCGCGATGTCGGCTTCGCTCATCTCGGCAGGCATCGAGTTGGCTTGCATACCACTACTATCTGTCCACATATCCCCAGGCAGGGCAATGGCAGAAGGTGCAATCACCTTACTGCCTGCCGGCATGTTCGCGGTATGACAGACGCGCCCACAGTGCATTAGCTGCACAAAAATTTTGCCGCCCGCTTGATGCACACCATCGGTCACGCGCTTCCAGCCTTGCACTTGCGCATCCGAAAACATGCCAGGAATACGCGCATAGCCCAACCCATTTGGCGAAGGCGAGGTGCCTTCCGTAATAATCAAGCCTGCATCTGCACGCAACCGATAATACTTTTCCAACAACTCGTTCGGCACATTGCCGATAGCACGAGAACGTGTGAGCGGTGACATAACGATGCGGTTTTTTAGTTGCAGCTTGCCGAGGTTGGTTGGGGTGAATAGCGTGGTGGTCATATTATTTTTCCTTGGTTGGGTGATGTACTGCATGGTAACCGTTCGCCTTGAGTGTAGGCAGTTTTATCGCCGAAGTCGAAGGGAGGTGGCAATTCTCCCTTCGACTCCACTGCGTTACACTCAGGGCGAACGGCCTTATGCTTTTATTTTATTGCATCTGTATCTTTTTGCTTAGGCTTGCAGCACCAGCTACGCAATCCCGTCTGAAATTTTTCGCGCTCTTCAGGTGTCATGTTTTCCATACTGCGTTGTTGGCAACGCCCTTTCCAGCAACCACGACCGCGAAAGCCGCCGAACAATATCTTGCTTAACAGCAACACACCCATGGCTTGCACATAGTCAATCTCATGCCCGCCAGTGAACAACATAGGTATCAGCCAATTCCATAGTGCCATCACCACCCAGCCCAATGCAGCAATGCCCAACACTACTAGAAGGAAAATTTTTCCGCATTTTGGTTTGCAATTCATACTCATTTCATTACTCCTTTAGATATTAAATTCGTCATAAATCGTTTGCAGCTTGCCGCGCAGATGCAGCACCGCATAACGCTTGCGCGCCAGCAAGGTACTTACGCTCACACCGCTTTCATCTGCCAACTCTTTGAAGCTGCGCCCATCCAATTCGTGTGCGATGAATACCGCGCGTTGCTCTTCTGGTAGCTCGGCTAATGCAGCAGTCAACTCTTCCAACAACACCGCTCGCGCATACGCTGCTTCAGGCCCAGAATCTAACGATGGCAGCACCCCATCCAGCCAATGCTCGTCGTCATCTTCATCAGAAAATTCCGGCAGTGGCTCCTCCTTCTTCTTGCGAAAGCGGTCGATGATGCGATTGCGTGTCACACGATATAGCCACGCGCCAACTTGCTCAATTGACTCAGGCAAGCGATACGCCTCCACGAATTCAAAAAACACATCCTGCAAAATATCTTCTGCCTCGCCCGAATCTGGCACACGCTGCCGAATGAAATTTTTAAGCCGCCCGCGCTCGCTAGAGATCGTCTCGGTGATACGTTTATCTTGTTCGATCATTCGCGCATTAGAGGTTAACGTTGTATCCATGCTAGTGAAGACGATTCACAGATGGAAATATTGTAGGAGTGACAAAGCAACTGAGAGGTCTTTTGAAGAACTTGTGCATCTTTGCGATTGAAACAATACGCACAAGGCAGCTGATTGACAAATGAATCATCGGTGTTCACACTACACCTCATGTCTAACTGGTTCAGAAAATTTGTCGCTGTTTTAATGCTGTTGTGGCTGCCATTTTTTAGCGGCAGCGCAATGGCGGCTTCGCTATCCATGCAAATGCCAAGCAGCGCCTGCCACGAAGCCTCGATGCCAATGATGTCCGATATTGAAATGGCAGACATGATGGTTGCGTCTCACACAAATCATGAAGATATGTCGCACTCCGCTGATGAACAAAGCACTACATGCAATGCGATTTGCCATCTCGCCTGCACCGCTTATCTCGCCGTACCAACGATTGAATTAGTCCCCGTGCAAATCTCTGCATCTAATATCGCTCCTTATTTGTTTTCATTCCGCTCCATCACTTCCGCTCCGCTGCTTCCCCCACCGCTCGCTCGCGTCTAACGCGGGACGAGTCCGTCCGTCATTCCATAGTCTGATTCTCGTCCTGCTCCGTGCGGCAGCCGCTAGCGACTGTTCGCTTGTATTGCAATTGCAACTGGATGCGGAACATGAAACTACTTTTATCAATTTTCGCCATGCTAGGCGCGCTGTGGCTCAACCCGGCCAGTGCCACTGATGAGCCATTGGGCAGCAACCTCAACGGATTGCTGGACTATGCACGCGCGCACAACCCTGAACTGGCTGCTACGCGCTATGAGGCGGACGCGGCGCAACAACGTGCCGAGCCTGCGGGTGCATTGCCCGACCCGGTATTGCGCACCGAGCTGATGGACATCACCAATCAGGGGGCGAACAGCCCGCTCCTTTTGCCCGGTCAAGGGGGTGGCACACGCTATCTGTTGATGCAAAGCGTGCCGTGGTTTGGCAAACGTGATTTGCAACGTGAAGTTGCTACCGCGCAAATCTCGCAAGCTAACGGACAAATGGCCGCAAGCTGGTCAGAATTGGCGAGTCGCATCAAGCAAACTTACGCCATGCATTATTTAGCTACCGCTAGTGAAAGACTGGCACAGCAGACGCTGGCCTTACTGGACGGTCTAGAGCAAATTGCCCAAGCACGCTATGCCAACGGCCTTGGTACGCAGCAAGATGTATTAAGCGTTCAGATCGAAAAAACCATATTGCGCAGTGATCTGATCGCGCTACAAAGTGAAGGCCATCACACTCATGCGCGATTAAATTCCCTATTGTCACGCCCGGTGAATACGCCCTTAGCGGAACTCTTGCAGTTGCGCGATTTGCCACCCGCCTCACAACTTGATGAACAGTTATTGCTGGAGCGCTTACGCGCACAGAATCCGCAATTGCGCATTGCCGAAGCCAACATCCAGTCGTCCGAAAAAAACCGCGATCTGGCCTACATCAATCGCTATCCCGGCTTCACGTTTGGCATCGCACCTACCCAATCTTCTACCACTATCAAGCGTTGGGATTTGATGTTGGAACTCAATATTCCATTGCAACAGTCATCGCGGCGTGCGCAAGAGCGCGAGGCGGAAGCGCTGCTGTCCGCTTCCAACTCACGCAAGGAAGCGTTGCTCAATCAGGCTCAATCCGATCTATCTGAAAATCTTTCCGCACTGGAATCAGCGCGTCGCAGCGAATCACTTATCGCGACACGCCTGTTACCACAAGCCGAACTCACCTATCAATCTGCACTGGCAGGTTACGAGACTGGAAAAGTGGAATTCTCCATGCTGATCGAAGCACAGAAACAAATTTTAAAAGCACGACAACAACAACTACAAGTACAGAGCGACATGCAATTGCGGCTGGCTGATATTGAAAAATTATTGGGAGAAGAATTATGAACACCATCGGCAAATTGTCCTTGGGCACATTGCTATTGCTGAGTGTAGCATCAGGTAGTTATTGGCTCGGCACGCACTCAACTCCCAACACAAAAGTAGCAACAAATCCTACCGAACGCAAAGTCCTGTATTACCGCAATCCGATGGGCTTACCAGACACTTCTTCCGTAGCAAAGAAGGACGCGATGGGCATGGATTATGTGGCGGTTTATGAGGGCGATGCCGAATCGGGTGGCAATAATACGATCAACATCAGCGTCGAAAAAATTCAAAAATTAGGCGTAAAAAGCGAAGCCGCGACAATGCGCAAACTGAACAAAACGCTACGCGTGACGGGGCGTATTGAGATCGACGAACGCCACACCTATACCATCGCGCCAAAATTTGAAGGCTGGGTAGAACGCCTCTACGTGAATACTACCGGACAGCCCGTCACCAAGGGACAAGCGCTGTTCGAAGTGTATAGCCCGGAACTAGTTTCTGCACAACGCGAATATGCGCTCGCCGTGCAAGGTTTGGCAGCGTTGCAAAAAGCCGATGAGGATGCGAAAAATAGTATGCAGCGGCTTGCCGATGCCAGCGCAACACGTCTGAAAAATTGGGACATCTCAAGTGCGCAACTTGATACACCAGCGAAGAGTGAGGCACGACCACACGTGACTTTCCATGCGCCGATCTCCGGCATCGTCATGGAGAAAAAGGCGGTGCAAGGCATGCGCTTCATGCCTGGCGATGTGTTGTATCAGATTGCCGACCTATCTTCGCTCTGGGTTATTGCCGAAGTTCCTGAACAAGATATTGAACAGGTACAACTCGGCAGTCGCGCACAAATCACGGTCGATGCTTATCCAGATCACACATTCGACGGCAAGGTGGATTTTATCTACCCGACCCTGAACAGCGCAACGCGCACAGTACAAATTCGTATCGAGATAAAAAATCCCAAGGGGCTGCTCAAGCCCGCCATGTTTGCCAGTGCTCGGCTTGCGATAGGCAAAAGCAACAAGCTACTAACCGTGCCGACCTCTGCGGTAATCGACAGCGGTACACGGCAAGTAGTGCTGGTGCGCTTGGCTGAAGGACGCTTTGAGCCACGTGCAGTAAGTCTGGGAAATCGCAGCGATGATTACGTCGAGATATTGAGTGGAATCTCAGAAGGTGAACAGGTGATCATCTCGGCCAACTTCCTAATCGACGCAGAGAGTAATCTCAAAGCGGCATTGGGTGGTTTGAGTGGATCCGTTCAACAGGCTCAGGACAAACACGCCGAGCACACCACGACACCAGTCATCGAACAAAAGCCAGCCGACACAGCTACAGAAAATCACACTCAACATCAACACGAGGAACACTGACATGCTGGCAAAAATCATTGAATGGTCGGCACACAACCGCTTCCTTGTGCTACTCACCACCTTGCTCATTACGCTGGCTGGCATTTATTCCGTCGTAAAAACACCGCTGGATGCCTTGCCGGATTTATCCGATGTGCAGGTGATTGTCTATACCGAATACTCTGGACAAGCACCACAGGTGGTCGAGGATCAAGTCACTTATCCGCTCACCACAGCGATGTTATCCGTGCCGAAATCCAAGGTAGTGCGCGGCTTCTCGTTCTTCGGCGCGTCGTTCGTGTATGTAATCTTCGAGGACGGCACAGATATTTATTGGGCACGTTCACGCGTGTTGGAATATCTCAATAGCATCGCGGGGCGCTTGCCGAAAAATGTCTCACCACAGTTAGGGCCGGATGCAACGGGTGTGGGTTGGGTGTATCAGTACGCCGTACTCAGCGAAAAACATAACCTCGCCGAACTGCGCACTATGCAGGATTGGTATCTGCGCTATCAACTGACCAAGGCGCACGGTGTGGCCGAAGTTGCCTCGATTGGCGGCTTTGTGCAACAGTATCAGGTAACGGTCGATCCGGTGAAATTACGCGCCTACGGCATCCCACTGAGCAAAGTTTCGCAGGTGATACGTGATTCCAATCGTGATGTCGGTGGACGCGTGGTGGAAATGGCCGAAACCGAATACATGGTGCGCAGCAAAGGCTATTTGCGCGGCAAGGTCGACATTGAAAATCTGGTGGTGAAAGCCGAACGCGGCACGCCAGTGCTGCTGCGCGATATCGCCCGTGTCGAGCTGGGGCCGGATGAACGGCGCGGTCTCACCGAACTCAATGGTGAGGGCGAAGTGGT
>CANFCA010000015.1 GCA_947445045.1 Gallionellaceae bacterium | reverse complement strand
GACCTCGTATTCAACGCGTGCGCCTGTTTCAGTGGTGCGATCAGCATCGCCAAAGGTCATGATATTGGGTGACCAGTAAGCTGTTCCTACGATGCCTAAGCGTGGCGCAGCAGGAGGTGAATATCGAACCAAGCCGCCTAGTGCCAGCGCAGTAGTACGGTTGGTGTTAACTTTAGCCAGCAAACCTTTGATGCCCACACCTACTGTCAAACCGGGTGCATCGGCGCTCACTTGATCTTTTACCAAAATGCCAAAGTCAGCGTAAGAATTCGTTTTGCTAGTGTAGAGATAACCAAGGTGCATCTCACTTTTCCCCAAAGTGGAGCTGCCCATTGCAGCGCTGTATTGCAACTGCGCGCTGGTATCGCGCAAGTTAATATCAAAGGCATCCGCGAGCGCAGAGGTGCTAATGGTTAATAAAGATAGTGCAACAACATGGCGTAACGACATAACTTCACTCCTTAAAAATCTATATTGAATCGGTCAACTTGACGTGTAACTAGGATAACACAGGCGATTGGCTGCATGAAACAACGCTGCTGAAAAGACTGATGTTACTCAGCCATATCGAAGGCGATATCGCCTTCTGCGACTTTCTGACCGAGCAGCATATTTTTGAAATCAAACAGGTTTTCATCCAGTAAATGCGTGGGGGCAACATTTTGCATCGCGGTGAAAATAGTTTGCGTGCGTCCCGGATATTGGCGCTCCCATTCCGCGAGCATTCCCTTGATATTTTGCCGTTGCAGGTTTTCTTGTGCGCCGCATAAATTGCACGGAATAATCGGGAATTCCATCGCACGCGCAAAGCGCGCGATGTCTTTTTCCGCGCAATACGCCAACGGACGAATCACGATGTGGTCACCCTTATCGGTCACCAATTTTGGCGGCATGGCTTTAAGTTTGCCGGCAAAAAATAAATTCAAAAACAATGTTTCAATCATATCGTCACGATGATGTCCGAGCGCGACTTTATTGGCTCCCAGCTCACTTGCCACGCGATAGATAATGCCGCGCCGCAACCTTGAACACAGCGAGCAGGTGGTTTTTCCTTCAGGAATTTTTTCTTTAACGATGGAATAGGTATCCTGCGTTTCAATGTGATATTCCACGCCGAGTTTTTTCAAGTAATTCGGCAAGACGTCGGCAGGAAAGCCGGGTTGCTTTTGGTCGAGGTTCATCGCCACGATACGAAAATCAATCGGTGCGCGTTTACGCAACGCCAACAAAATATCCAGCAAGGTGTAGGAATCTTTGCCACCACTCAAACACACCATCACGCTATCGCCGTTCTCAATCATGTTGTAGTCAGCAATGGCTTGGCCGACGTGATGTTCGAGTCGCCCACGCAGACGATTGAAGTTGCTCGAATGGCGACCCTCAGCTTGTTCGAGATGTGTAGGTTGGATAATGTCGTTCATAGTGAAGCCTTCAAAAATTAATGCTGCGCCCACCATCCACTGAGATTACTTGCCCAGTGATATACGGCGCATCTTGAATCAAAAAAACTACGGTCTTGGCAATATCGTCCGGCTCTCCGGCGCGCTTCAACAGCGTATGAGCGATGATCTTGCGGCGCTGTTCTTCATCTGCCCATGCCTCATTTTCCGGCCACAGTATCGGGCCCGGTGCGACCGCGTTGACCCGCACTTGCGGTGACATTTCCACTGCCAGTCCGCGTGTGAGTGCCACTAATCCGGCTTTGGCAATGTTGTACAGCAAGTATCCGTGCAAGGGACGTTCCGCATGAATGTCAGCGATGTTCACTATGCAACCATGCCGATGGCGTAATTCATCTGCTGCAGCCTGAGCAAGAAACAATGGCGCTTTCAAATTACTGCCCATTAGATCATGCCAATTCTCTTGGTTCACTTCGGCTAACGATGTCGGATAAAAGCTCGATGCGTTATTCACTAGCGCGTCCAATCGACCAAACTTTGCGATGATCGCTTGCACTAATGTGGGTAACGCATTCAAGTCGAGCAAATCCGCCTGAAACACCGCAGCACTATTACTGCGCTTATTGTTCAATTCATTTTGCAAAGCTAACGCATCGTTTTCAGCATTGCGGTAATGTACGGCTACGGTTGCGCCAGCCGCATGTAAGCCGCGACAAATCGCGGCCCCCACGCGTTTCGCTCCACCTGTCACCAGCACTACCTTATCTTGCATACACCTTCATCCTCAAATTAAACCAAGCTGTTAAAATCGCTTATCTGAGAATTATACCTGACCATGTCTAGCCACCCCACCTTACCTACACCCAGCACTGATGCTATTCAACACAGCGCGCAACTTTGTGCACACATACGCAACGACATCACCGCTAGTGGCGGCTGGATTTCATTTGCGCGCTACATGGGGCTGGCACTGTACGCACCCGGATTAGGCTATTACACAGCAGGGGCTCACAAATTTGGCGAGGCGGGCGACTTCATCACCGCACCCGAACTCTCGCCGTTATTTGGACGTACTGTGGCGCGACAAGTGGCAGAAATCATGGCGCACAGCAAGTCGCATATTTTTGAACTCGGAGCGGGCAGCGGAAAATTAGCGGCGGATATGCTTGCCGAATTGGAAAAAATAGGCAGCTTGCCAGACAGTTATTCGATTCTCGAAGTCAGTGCCGACTTGCGCGAACGCCAGCAGGAACTCATACGCGAACGCTTGCCGCATTTGTTCAATCGCGTAAATTGGCTGGATGCACTACCGAAAAAATTCAGCGGCGCAATCGTCGCCAATGAAGTGCTCGACGCATTGCCCGTGCATCTGGTGCATTGGCAAGACAGCGCAATGAAAGAGCGAGGCGTGGCACTCAGCGATGACAATTTTGTGTGGCAAGAACGTGCCATCAGTGACGAAAATTTATTAGAAGCTGCACAAAAAATCTCTGTACCGGATGGTTATATCAGCGAAATCTGTCTCGCCTCGCGCGGTCTAATCAACAGCTTCGCGCAATGCTTGGAACAGGGGGCGATGCTATTCATCGACTATGGTTTTGGTGCACGCGAGTTCTATCATCCACAGCGTAGTAACGGCACGCTGATGTGCCACTACCGCCACCATGCACATGATGATCCATTTTTCCTAACCGGATTGCAGGACATCACCGCGCATGTAAATTTCACCGACATCGCCGAATGCGGCATTGATGCAGGTCTGGAGCTGATGGGCTACACCTCGCAGGCATTCTTCCTCATCAACTGCGGCATCACTGAATTATTAAAAAATACCTCACCGGAAAATCTGCGCGACTATTTGCCGCTCTCAGCACAATTGCAAAAACTCACCAGCCCGGCGGAGATGGGTGAGTTGTTCAAAGTGATCGCAATGGGGAAAAATATGGAGGGTTCATTACGAGGCTTTTCGCAAGGAAGCTTAACCCGCTCGCTGTAAATTTATTTCGAGAACGTGCCATAAAGTTTGTGAATACGCCATTAGACGGCTATCCATCAACTGCCCTTATTATTTGCACTAGTGATTTTGATAGTGCTGAAAATCAAACATTAAAAATTAGGTGAAGCTGGCCGATAAGCCGGGTTCTGTCGTGGACAGTCATTCCTCTACGCGTTAAGTTGCCTTAACGCTTTAGCAATCTACCCGCAGACGACGCGAGCAACGTCATAGCCTGCTTATTTGATCTTGCTCCGAATGGAGTTTACCGTGCCGTCCGTGTTACCACGTCCGCGGTGGGCTCTTACCCCGCCGTTTCACCCTTACCGGATTCTTTTTCAATATTCGCAAATGCTTTCGCCTTTGCTTTTTTTGAAAAGACTTTGCCGACCTTGCGGTTGGCGAAGTCAAACCTTAGGCGGTTTATTTTCTGTGGCACTGTTCATCACCTCACGGTGTCCGGTCGTTAACCGGCATTCTGCTCTATGGAGCCCGGACTTTCCTCTCCGCATGTAAACACGCGCAGCGACTGCCTAGCCAGCTTCACCGAAGAGTTTAACACGAGAAACTTTTCTCTTTTGAAGCAACGCGGTCTAGTGCGAAGCTAAATCACCCAACGTTTCAATTAACGGATCGAGAAATTGTTCATAACGCCGCCAGCGTTCTACCGAGGAGCTATAGAGTGGCTGACGAACTTGCACTAGGCTCGCCGTTTGTACCGAACGGTTATATTCATGGAAATTAATGCAAGCATCATTCCAAGCGAGGTTGCAAAAATCTGTGATGCGTCTTGCTTCTTTTTCTTGGTCGGCTACGATATTTTCATAATGAACATCGAGAAATGCATCTGCGGGCAGAACATTGCACCAATGTTGCATCAGTCGGGAGTAGTCAACATAGTATCGACCCAATTCGACTAAATCATAAGTTGGATGCTGACCACGGGTGAACAACTGAGAGAAGCAGGAAAAGCAAGTGTCGATAGGATTGCGGTTAACGTGAATAATCTTTGCATTGGGAAACATGACATGAATCAATCCTAGTGCCAAAAAATTATCTGGCATTTTGTCAGTAATGTGCCGCGCCTCTGGCGCATGCTTTATTAGCCGAGCAAGATATTTTTCAGCCCAATTCGCAAGATTATCGGGAGTAATAGTGGCAATGTTATTTGGATAAGAGGTTTCTTTGTTTGTTTTATCGCTCAGTACAATATCAAGCAAATCTGGCAATTCTCCCGCACCGTAAACCTCCGGATGACTAGAAAGTATTTGCTCTGTCAGGGTTGTGCCAGAGCGTGGCATTCCCAAAATAAAAATAGGGGTAGGTGATAGATTTCCAATACCACTTAGACGAGCAACGGTTTCTTTGCTAAATATGCGAATGATGTCATCAAAGCTTTGAGAAACCTGATCCGCATCATGTTTGAAAGTGTCTCGCTTTAGCCTGCAACCTTCACTGAAGTGATGAAATGCTTGCGCGTAGTCATGAGTGTCGTCAAAGCATTTCCCTAGGGCAAAATGCAAATGAATAGCTTGTTTGACTGGCATTGATGTGGAGTTATTTCGAGCTAGATTGTCCGCTGCAATCAAAGCCACCATATTCTCATCACCAACTTTTGCTTTGTTAATTTGGGACAATAAGAAACGCGCATCAAAGCTGCCAGAGTCAATTTTCAATACGGTATCTAGCACCTGCTCAGCTGATTCCAGCTCGCCACTTTGCATACATAATTGACTAATTCCCAACATGGCCTCTTTGCACTTTGGATCACATTCAAGGGCTTTGTTGTAACTGGCAACCGCATTATCCAACTGCCCAATCCATTGCTGTACGACTCCTAAATTACTATGCACTTTTGCATAGTTAGGTCTAATTTCCAAGGCACGTTGATAGCTTGCAATGGCATCGTCAAATAATTCCATTTCTTTTAAGGCAGAACCTAAATTACTATGCGGCTCAACAAAATTTGGCTTAAGTTTTATCGCTCGCCGATAGCTTAAAATTGCCTCATCTAAAAGCCCCATATCCTGTAAAGCCACACCTAAATTATTGTGTGCCTCAGCAAAATCAGGGTTTATTTGCAGTGCTCGACGACCGCTTTCAATCGCTTGACCAAACTTTCCTGCAGCGCGCAACGCCGCAGCCAAATTAGCATGTGCCTCAGCGTTTTCTGGTAATAATTCAGCAGCTTTATTAAACGCATCCAAAGCATCTTTATTTTGCATTTGCAACGCCATGCTCAATAGCTTCCACACAGCACCATCTTCTGGGTGCTTCTGAATAAATGCATACGTAGCTACTTCCAAATCACCATAACGACCTTCCTGAAACAATGCATCAAAATGCTTTAAATCAGCAACACTAACTGCTGATGGAATGGGTGAGCTAGACGTTACTTTTGTCAAACAGCAGTGCTTATATTTTTTGCCACTGCCGCAAGGACATAAATCGTTTCTGTTGGTTTTCATGAATAGTATTTTTATCAATGGCTCGTTGTATTATTTTAACAGTAACCAGCACTAGCTATTTATTTGAATAGAGTAAACTTGCCCCTGAGGCTGATTCCTAAATTCCAAGCATGAGAGAGCAATTCAACACAGAAACGCGCGCACGACTGAGAGCCCTACTGTTGATTGGCTGTGTGCTGTTTATTGTGTACGCAAGTTTGTCGCCATTTTCCGGGTGGCGTGACCAAGGTTTATATTTTATCGATGTGCTGCGTGCGCCACTGAGTCTGACTTATACCCAGTTCGATGCGGCGCTAAACGTACTGGCTTACATACCCTTAGGTTTGCTGGCGAGTGTGACTTTGCGTAAACACTTTGGACTATTACCGAGCCTGCTATCGGGATGGGCTGCAGGCGTGCTGCTGTCTGTGAGCATGGAGTATTTGCAGATGTATTTACCGACCCGTGTCAGTTCGAATATGGATATATTATCAAACAGTTCAGGCGCATTGTTCGGGGCGTTGCTAGCCATCAGTATTACTTCATGGACGTGGTTATTCTCAGGTTTAGAGCGTTGGCGCAGCCATATTTTTCGGCATGGAAAAGAGATGGATTATGGTCTAGCGTTGCTGGTGATGTGGATGTTCGGACAGATTAACCCATCGCTGCCTATGCTGGGCAATGTGTTCATAAGCGAGCTGGCACGACAACCTTTTGCCGCCATACCCGCAGCGAGTTTTGATGGCTGGGAGGCGTGTGGCGTTTCGCTAAATTTACTCATGTTGGGAATGCTGCTGTTGACGCTATTGCGTAACCCACAAAAAGTAATTACAGCATTGCTGGTGGTGCTAACAGCGGTGGTAGCGGTAAAATTTTTCACTGCCGCTGTATTACTAAAATCTTGGGCGTTGTTGCTATGGATTAACAGCGAGGCGGTGTTAGGTGTGCTACTCGGTATGATGGTGTTATTTTTTAGTTATCGTTTGTCGCGTCATTTCATCATCTATGTTGGCGTGGCTGCCTCGCTTGGCTATTTTGGCATTGTGAATTTTATATTCAGTGACAACACGCCCGAATCTGCCAAGGCAGTTTACCATTGGCATTACGGGCATCTGCTTAACTATAATGGGCTGGCACAAGCCATCGCGCTGATTTTCCCGTTATTGCTGATATTCCATTTTTGGCGCATACGCAGATTATAAATTTTTGAGGAGATGTAGTGAGCTATTTCGATAAGCACGTTTTTTTCTGCACCAACCAACGCACCGATGGCACGGCATGCTGCAATAATCACAACGCGCAAAAAGCGCGTGATTATGTGAAAAATAAAGTCAAACAACTGTGCATTCCAAGCGAGGGGAATCGCATTCGTATCAACTCTGCTGGATGTCTGGATCGATGCGAAGAAGGGCCGGTGATTGTGGTGTATCCAGAAGGCACGTGGTATACCTATGTAGATGAAAGCGACCTCGATGAAATTATTGAAGAACATTTAAAATGTGGTCGAGTGGTTGAGCGATTGAAAATCTAATGGCTACTCAACGGGATGTTATTTGCGTAGGTGCCGCCGGAAAGCTAGAAGGTGTTCTGCATTTTCCCGATGCTGCGCCTACTGCCATTGTTGTGGTTGCCCATCCGCTGTCCACAATGGGTGGCACGATGGATAACAAGGTCGTCACGACACTGGCCAAGGCTTTTGTCGAGCTAGGCTATGCCACATTGCGTTTTAATTTTCGCGGGGTTGGCGCAAGCGAGGGAAGCTACGATGAAGGCAATGGTGAGTCGTTGGACGCGATTGCTGCTGCAAATTTTTTGCGTGGCGAATTCCCTAATTTGCCCTTATTGTTGGCGGGATTTTCTTTCGGTGCTTATGTACAAGCACGCGCTGCTGCCGAGTTAAATCCACAACAAATGATATTGATTGCGCCAGCGGTTGGGCGTTTTGCCATGCCGACTGTCCCTGCAAATACGTTGTTGGTGCATGGTGATTTGGATGAAGTGGTGTCTATCAATGACTTACTGCATTGGGCGCAGCCGCAACATTTGGCGGTGGTAGTGTTGGCAGGTTCGAGCCATTTTTTTCATGGGCGATTAGTGCAGTTAAAACAAATTGTGATGCAGCACTTTGCTGCAAAACTTTAATTCACACGCCATTGGGGAAATATCCGTCATTCCCGCGAAAGCGGGAATGACGAAATCGGAAACACCCCTGAAGTGTTATGATGCGCGCCATTTTGCAAAGCAATTTTTAGGGAGTCATTATGTTGTGGCTTAAGGCATTTCACATTGTGGTGGTCATCAGTTGGTTCGCCGGACTGTTTTATTTGCCGCGTATTTTCGTCAATCACGCGATGGCAACTGAGCCGGCTGAGATTGCACGATTAAAGTTGATGGAACATAAGCTGTATCGCTTTGTGACTCCCATTTCTTGGATGGTGTTGGCTTCCGGGTTGTGGTTATGGCTCGGATTTGGTTTTAGTGGCGGATGGCTGTACACCAAAGTCGCGCTGGTACTTTTTCTGTTTGCCTATCATGGTTATTGCGGCAAGCTAGTCAAGATGTTTGCGGCTGACTTCAATACGCGCAGCCATATTTTTTATCGCTGGTTCAATGAAATACCTGTGTTGATTTTGATTGCAGTTGTCATCCTCGTTACCGTCAAACCTTTCTAAATTCTTATGCCCGATTTTTTTGCTCCCTGCCCGCGCGGTCTTGAAGCGGTTCTACATAGCGACCTTGTAACAATGGGCGCGCAACAGGTGCGCAGTACCGAAGGCGGCGTGCATTTTTCAGGAGATTGGCCGCTGTGTTATCGCGTCAATCTGGAGAGCCGCGTTGCCAGCCGTATTTTGTGGCGGGTAAAAGAAACACAATATCGTACCGAGCAGGACATTTACCAAGCCGTGTTTGCCTTGCAATGGCAACGCTGGTTTGATGTGACCCAAACCATACGTGTGAACACCACGGCAATACGCTGTGCGCTGAAGAGCTTGGAGTTTATTACACTGTTGGTGAAGGATGCGGTGTGTGATCGCTTTCGTGCGCACTGCAATGAACGCCCCAGTGTGGATACTTTAGAGCCTGATGTACGCATTCATGTATTTATCGAAGACGATAAATTGATGCTGTATTTGGATACCTCTGGTGATGCGTTATTTAAGCGCGGGGTACGCCAGCACACCAACATCGCACCAATACGGGAAAATCTTGCCGCAGGAATTTTGCGCTTGGCAAAGTGGCAACCCGGCACACCATTGCTCGACCCGATGTGCGGCAGCGGCACGTTTTTAATTGAAGCAGCGCAAATGTCATTGAACATCCAGCCGGGTATTGCGCGTAAATTCGCTTTTGAAAAGTTATTGAATTTTGATGCCGCAAAATGGCATGAGTTGCGTGAACAAGCCATTGCCGCACAGTTGCCAGCCAAGCCTTTGGAAATTTATGGCAGCGATTTGTATGGCGATGCGCTCAAAACTACCTGGCGTAATTTGGAAGAGGCGGGCTTGTCAGACTGTGTGGAGCTCAAGCAAGCTAACGTGCTGGAAATTACTGCGCCTGCGGCAAGCGGCATGTTGGTGGCGAACTTGCCTTATGGCGAACGCATGGGTGAGTTGGATGAGTTAGCCGAGTTGTATCCCAAGCTAGGTGATGCCCTGAAAAAGAAATTCGGCGGATGGACAGCTTATTTGTTTACAGCTGACAAAGCGATCTTGAAACTGATGCGTTTGTCTCCCTCCAAACGCACCCCGCTATTCAATGGCGCAATTGAATGTCGCTTGCTGGAATATAAAATCGTTTCGGGAAGCAATCGAAAAATTTAAGTCATGCGCATGTGCTGAGTGCCGCTCATCACATCTCTGTCTAAGGATAATTTACTTTCCAGTTTGATACGCAAACGCAAATCATTTACCGAGTCGGCATTTCTTAAGGCCTCCTCAAAAGAAATGGTGTCGTCATCAAACAGCTTGAATAATGCGCCGTCAAACGTTTCCATGCCCAGCTCGCGCGACTGCGCCATGATGCCTTTGATGGCGTTGACTTCGCCTTTGAAAATCATGTCTGCAATCAAAGGGGAGTTGAGCATAATTTCAATCGCTGCTGCGCGACCTTTACCATCTTTTTTGGGAATCAAGCGTTGTGAAATAAATGCTTTGATATTCAGTGATAAATCCATCAGCAGTTGCGCACGACGTTCTTCAGGGAAGAAGTTGATGATGCGATCCAACGCTTGGTTGGCACTATTGGCGTGCAATGTGGCGACACACAAGTGACCCGTTTCGGCAAAAGCGACTGCATATTCCATGGTGTCGCGATCGCGAATTTCACCAATCAGAATCACATCAGGTGCTTGGCGTAGTGTATTTTTTAGCGCATGTCCCCACGAATCCGTATCCACACCCACTTCGCGGTGAGTGATGAGGCAGTTGATATGCTCATGTACATATTCAACGGGGTCTTCGATGGTGATGATGTGTCCGTAACTATTTTTATTGCGGTGTCCCAGCATCGCAGCCAGCGTGGTTGATTTTCCCGAACCCGTACCGCCGACCACAATCACCAAGCCGCGCTTGGACATCACAATGTCTTTGAGGACGGGGGGCATACCCATTTCATCAAGGTCAGGGATTTTGGTGGTGATGGTACGCAACACCATACCAACACGCTGTTGCTGCATGAACACGTTGACGCGAAACCGACCGATGCCAGAAGGGCTAATCGCAAAATTACACTCGTGGTTGCCTTCAAATTCCGCTGCTTGACGGTCGTTCATAATGCTGCGAGCCAGCTCCTGCGTGTGTTGCGAAGTCAGCGCCTGATTGGAAACGGGCGTGACCTTGCCATCCAATTTGAATGCGGGCGGAAAGCCGGATGTGATAAACAAATCGGACGCACCCTTACTTACCATGCCGCGCAATAAATTATGAACTAGCTCGGTGGCTTGATCTCTTTCCATTAAAAACTCCTAAAGTAAACT
>CANFCA010000014.1 GCA_947445045.1 Gallionellaceae bacterium | reverse complement strand
TAAAACGCCGCCAAGGAATTCCGCCACCTCTTCTTCAAATACGGCGTTGCGACCAATGGCATGGATAGCCGCAAGCATCAGGCCATCGCTCGTATGTTCGATCTTTGGCCACATCAAGCCTGGCGAATCGGTGAGCATCATTTGGTCGTTAATTTTGTGGCTTTGCTGCGATTTGGTCACGGCAGGTTCATCGCCCACGTTCGCCACGCGGCGTTTGAGTAGCATGTTCATCAAGGTGGATTTGCCCACATTGGGGATGCCCATAATCATCATGCGCAACGGCTTGTGATTGTTGTCGCGATGCGGCGCAAGCGGCTGACACAGCTTGGGTACTTTGGCGGCATCGCTGGTGCTTTTGCAACTCAGCGCGACCGCTTTGACACCGTCTTGTTGATTATAAAAATTCAGCCAAGCCTTCGTGGCAATCGGATCGGCGAGATCGGCTTTATTGAGTATCTTTAGGCACGGGCGTTGCCGATGCAAACGCAGCTCTTCGATGATTGGATTGCAACTTGCCTCAGGCGCGCGCGCATCCAACACCTCGATAACGACATCGGTAAACTCCATCGTCTCGGCGGCTTTTCTGCGCGCCGAAGTCATGTGACCGGGAAACCATTGGATGGACATTTTATGGACTGAAAATTAAATTAGCGCGGATTTTACGCGGTGTGGCCAAGTAAGTCTTATTTGTGTGTTGGCGGGAGTTGAATGAGTGCAGCTTTAAAGTACCGCTAAGTTATGTTTTGAAACCAAGTAATCAAGTCTGTCGAGACCAATAATCATGCGGCTTGCATAGGTGTTACAGACTTCATGGATTTGTCCCTTATGCTGAACTATAACCTACGCCAATTTGTAAAGTAGCTGGACTTTACGACCTTCACTTTAGATTCTATTGTTGCTCGTGGCGACTGACTACATCATAGCTGTGAAATTTTGATGGCGAGCTTTGGGGTCATAGATAAATCGGCCTCTCAATTTTCTAGTTTTTTACGAATAACACCGATGCCGATAAGCAGCACAAGCGCAATTGATAAAAGAACGAGCGAATAAGCATGCGCCGCCGAATAGTCTAACGCCTGAACTTTATCGAACAATGCAATCGAGGCTACACGCGTCTCCCCTGGAATACTCCCACCCAACATCAGCACAACGCCAAACTCCCCTAATGTGTGAGCAAAACTCAGCATGCAACCGACCATGATGCCCGGACTTGCTACACGCAATTGAATCTTCCAGAACAGTGGCCACTTTTTTGCACCTAACGCGGTTCCTGCCTCGATCAATTCTCTGGGCACACTTTTGAATGCCGCTTGAAATGGCTGGGTGGCAAATGGCAGACTATAGATAACAGAACCGATGACAAGTCCGGTAAAGCTGAAGGTGAGTGAGTAACCAAACATGTTCAGCCAGAACTGCCCAAGAGGGTGTTGCGGCGACAAAATAATAAGTAGATAAAAGCCGATAACTGTGGGGGGTAACACAATAGGTAAAGAGACTATTGCCTCAATTAACACAATGCCGCGCCATCGGGAGGCACTCAGCCAATAAGCCAATGGAGTACCAATCAACAACAATGCAGCTGTTGTTATGAACGCAAGTCGGCAGGTCAACCAAACGGCTTCCCATAGTTCATTTGCCAAGAGCGCATTAAAATTCACAATCAATTTCTCTACTGTTCAGGCGTAGAGAAGCCAAAGCGCTCCAAAATACTTTTTGCTTTGTCTGATTGCATGAACTTCGCAAACTTTGTGGAGAGTGGGTTAACGCTTCCTTTGTTCGTGATGACAAGACCTTGATTGAGTGGCGGGTACATTGACTCTGGAATGGGTTGAGCGTGACCTTTACCTGCCATCCTGGGTGAAAGTGCTAAAGAACGAGAAAGAATTGCGACATCGGCATTACCTGTTTCGGCGTATTGCAATGTTTGCGAAATGTTGTCACCAAAGACTAGCAATGGTTTTAAGTCATCCCATAATTTTGCTTGCTGTAGTGCAGCACGAGCGGCTCGGCCATAGGGCGCTGTTTCTGGGTTGGCGATGGCGATGTGTTTAATGTCTGCCTGTTTCAACCCAATCAGACCCTTGTCTAAGCTGAGGGTGGGATTTGCTGTCCACAACATCAAATGACCTCTGGCGTAAGATAACAAACTCGCCTTGTCAGCCGCGCCAGCATTGGCCAGTTCACTTGGATATTGCATGTCTGCGGACATATAAATGTCAAAGGGTGCACCATTTTTGATTTGTGCGAACAAGCTACCTGATGCACCAAATAGGATTTTTATTTCACTGTTAGGATTGGATGCTTGGAATTCATTGACCAACTCCGGCAGGCAGTAAGTCATATCGGATGCTGCCGCAATAGTGAGATTTTCAGCGAGACAGTGTGATGTAAAAGTAAAGCAACAAATTGCGCTTAGAAAATATTTTTTAAGCATGGAAACTCCTTTATTCTACAAAATTAATTGCAAATAAAGGGAAACACTCAGGCACACATTTATGTGTCTGAGATTGAATCCCCTTTCCAAGTACCGGGAGGCCAGCTGTTTTCACAAACTGACCCGGAACACCGAAGTGTTCGGCTGAACCTGCCATGACATGCGTTTTAGGCAAATTAGCTTCGGGGGGTGATGTGTAGTTCACTTGAAATTAATTAAGTGACGAGACATCTGGATTGAATTATATCGGATGGTTTTTGTTACGGATATTTATGACCGCATTTCCACAAATTATAAAATTCACGAACGGTTTTTTTCTGGTTGAGAATTCTCAACTAAGACCATCCTAAATTGGCACATTACTGACCATCAATTTACGAAATTAACTGCAAGAAAATAGTCTGGAACTTTTCCAACAGATTTTATTTTTTCGTATCAGTTTTAAACCGTACCGTTACCCTGAGCCCAGTTGCTTCAAAGTGTGTGGCGATATTCAATTCAGCATGGTGAATCTCGGCGATGCTTTTGACGATAGAAAGTCCGAGTCCACTGCCACTGCCGATGGTACCAACCGGGCGATAAAACCGTTCTGTCAGCTTGGCTATATCAGCTTGTGCAAGACCCGCTCCATTGTCATTAACTGACAAGCAGCTTTGACCATGTTCGTTACCTATGCTCACCCAAACAGAAGTGCCAGGCAACGTGTGACGCACGGCGTTGTCGATCAGATTGCGCAACATTATTTTTAATAGCACTGGGTTGCCGCGAACAACTTCGTCATTTCCTTCGGTCAATTCGAGTCGTATATTTTGATTAAAAGCCGTCGGTGCGATGGCTGCAATAACTTCAGCGGCAATGGCTCGCAGCGAGCAGGATTCAGTCACGTCGTCACCCAAATTGTCGAGTCGGGCAAGCGTCAGCAGCTGTTCGATCAGGTGCGCGGCACGATCACAGCCGAGTATCGCGTTGTCTAGGGCATGATTGCGTTCAGCCTCATTGGACGCAGCTTTGGCGACTTGCGCTTGTGCTTTGATTCCCGCCACTGGGGTGCGCAATTCGTGGGCAGCATCGGCGGTGAAGCGCCTTTCTTTTTTCAATGAGGAGGCCATCCGCTCAAACAATTTATTGAGTCGTTCAATCAGTGGAACCACTTCGCTGGGTGCGTATTGCGTGTCGAGTGGCGCAAGGTTGTCCGGCTCGCGCTGCGCAACTTCTGAGGTGAGTTTAATCAGCGGGCGCAAGCTGCGTGCTACTGCTATCCATAGCAAAAGTGCCAGCAATGGTAATGAGATCAATAACGGTTTGAGTAGATTTCCGGCAATGCTGTGGGCTAAATCGTCGCGTACCTCTGTGCGTTCAGCAATATGAATCAAGTTTTTGCCTGCATCGTCCCATGTGCTGTACACGCGCCAACTTACTCCATCGATGACGCTATCACTAAAGCCTTGTTGAATCGTGGCGAGGGGTTGAGCGGGGGCATTGAGAGAATGCAATCGAAGTGTCTGTCCGTCTTCCCATATCTGAAAGGCAATACGGCGCGAATACTTGTGTATTAACGGCGTATGTTCCGTCTCAACTTCATCAAATTCATGTGACGACTGAACGATCAACAGCGTGGCAGATTGCGCAAGGTGTGCATCAAGGATTTCGTTGAGCTCTTTGCGTGCATCGTAATAAGTAAAAGCGATTGCGCCTACCCAGACAGCAATGACAGTGGTCAATGCCAGCATCAGCAGCCGTTGTTTTAGTGAGCCATGATGGCGCATCTTAAACATGCTTCTCGGCAGGAATCAAATAACCCACGCCGCGTATGGTCTCAATCAACTCAGGAAATAATTTGCGGCGCAAATGATGAATATGCACCTCGACCGCATTGCTTTCTACTTCTTCACCCCAAGCATAAAGCTGCTCCTCAATCTGGGCGCGTGACAACACTCTTCCCACGTTGAGCATCAGGGCATGTAGCACTGCGAATTCTTTGGCAGGTAATTCAATAGGTTGATGTTGGTAATGCACCTGATGTGCTGCGGCATCCAGCTCTACGCCAGCCACTTGAAGCGCCGCTGAAACTTTGCCACTGGCACGGCGCACCAACGCACGCAGGCGAGCAGACAACTCACCCATGTCGAAAGGCTTAACCAAATAATCATCTGCACCCGCATCCAATCCTTTGATGCGATCTTCCACGGTATCCATTGCAGTGAGAATCAATACCGGTATCGGGCTATTGCGATTGCGCAACCGCTGTAACACTTCCAAGCCCGACATGCGCGGCAAACCCAAATCCAGCACGGCGGCGACATAAGGTTCGGTACTGAGCGCCTGGTCTGCTGCTACGCCGTCTTTCATCCAGTCCACGG
The DNA here is from genome assembly GCA_947445045.1 of Gallionellaceae bacterium. Classification (GTDB taxonomy): domain Bacteria; phylum Pseudomonadota; class Gammaproteobacteria; order Burkholderiales; family Gallionellaceae; genus Gallionella. Next base: position 6,207 of record CANFCA010000014.1, on the reverse strand, counting down.
CATAGCCTGCTTGCTTCAAGCCAGCTTGAATCGCATCACCCAACAAGAGATCGTCTTCGATCACCAATACGCGCATGGTGTTACCTGTAAATATTTGGGAGGGTCTGATTAAGTCCGAAAACCATGGTTCGATACATTTTCCGTTCGCCCTGAGTGCCGCGCTTGCGCGGTGTATCGAAGGAGCGAACGGAAAAGACTCACCACGAACGGACTTAATCAGACCTTCCTTGAGAATGTTCAGTCTTCATTATGCTGCTGAGTATTTGTCGCCGCACTGTTAGAGCCCACCAGCCCCGTTGCCGGATAGCCAATCCAAAATGCGATGACGGTCACGAGTATTATGACACCCAGCCACACGTGCGTGCGATTGATCGCTTGATTCGGCTGAACCGATTTAAAGCCTGTAATCATGGAGCGCACCAGATTTTCGCGATGCATCACACTGCTAACCAGCACACCCGCAACATGCAGCCCAACGATACCCAACATGGCGTAAGACACCCAGTTATGAACATCTTCCAGCACATCGCCACCGATATCTTCAAACACCACCACGCCAGTCGCACCTGATGCAATACCTAGTGTTAGCAATGCAAATACGGCTACGCTGCCCGCCGGGTTATGCCCCACATAATGTTTAGGTTTGGCTTTGAGCAGCGAGACAACATAATCCTTGATCTCGCTGGGCTTGAACCAAAACGAACGGAACAGCGCATAGCGGGTGCCGATCAATCCCCACACCAATCTGAAAAGGATAAGCCCCAGCAAGGTATAGCCCAACACCACATGTATATCGCGATTACGCTCCGACTCAGCCGTTAAAAAAGCCCCCGTAAACGATATGACCAACAACCAATGAAAGACTCGTGTAGGCACATCCCAAACCAGCAACCGTTGACTCATGATGCTCCCCTTAATTATCTAGGCATTCTTATATCATCTTCGTTAAAGTCGCCTTTATCCGCTCTGGTGTGACAAGCGCCACAATTGGATGGGCTTTTAACTTTTGGATTTTTCCAAACAGCAGGAGAAACTTCGCGGCTGTTATGCTTTTGCTTGAACCATGACGTTTCAGTGATACGCAAAGGTGAAGTCGGCGCTTTCCAGCGATTAGAGGCATTGCTCACCAAAAACGCGGTGATTTCTTTGTTCTCTGCATCGGTTAACGACGCATCAGAGCCGAAGTGTTTATCCAAACCTGACATGATCTTGCGCCACGATTCGGCAGGTAGCAAATTGGGCGTATACGCGATATGGCAATTGGAACATTCCGCTTTAAATTTGGCGTTCATTTGTACGCCATACATATCTCTACCGCGATTTTCGCCGATCATTTTGCTACTTTGTCTTTCACCGTATTCTTCATCGTCATCAGCCTGTGCGGCTGACATCGCCACACCCACCGCCAACAAACCGACCACCAAACCACGTTGTAAAAATTTTTGATACTTAAACATAACGATCTCCTTGGGTTATTTTCTAACGGTGACTAAATAGGCAAGCACATCGCCTTTTTCTTGCGGGGTGCAAACGCGATCAAGTACGTCTTTGCAATTACGCTTGAACCATTTCGCGACTTTTGCTTCATCGGTGAAACGTTCCGCATTAGCGGCAGGCGCAAGTGGCTGGATGTCTTTGCTGGTCTTGGCATGTTTGCCAAGTGCAGCAGGATTATCGGTATGGCAGGTTGAGCAGCTCCATTCACTGCCGTGCTTAGTTTTGAAGAAGCTTTCACCGCGCGCCGCTGAAAATTCAGTAAATGAAGGGTTATCTTGCTTCGCATCACTTTTGATAGCCGCCATCGTTTCATTCACGGTTTGCGACCATGCGGGCAATGCGCTTAAACCACCCACTGCCAAGATTGCCAATGTTGCCAGATGAAATTTGCGTAACATGTTTAAACTCCTTTTGTGCATGACGAGGCCGCACAATAAATACCCAACCTTAAGGATTGCTTAAGGAAAAATAATCATTTAAAAAATGTGAGAAGTAACGAAAGTCCGGGAAGTGAGAGATTATAAAAAATTAGCAGCGTTATACTGTGCGGCAAGAAATATCGCCTTGCCCCCTCGTCACTGTTGAGAGATAACGCCATGAAAAATATCCCCTTCGCCATTCTATTGCTGCTCAGCGTCACTGCCTGCAACACACCTAAAGTTGCACCGCCCATTGAGCCGCCTCTCGTCGTAACTCCTGTGGTCAAGCCACCTGTGGTGCGACTTCCCGCAAAGATTGCACTCGCATTGGGTGGCGGCGCGGCGCGGGGTTTTGCTCATGTGGGGGTTATTAAAGCACTCGAAGCACAAGGTATCTCGCCCGACATTATCGTGGGGACGAGTGCGGGGTCGGTCGTCGGCGCGCTGTATGCGTCTGGGCTAAACGGCTTTCAAATTCAGGAACTCTCCATGACTATGCAGGAAGACCAATTTCTTGATGGGTCGGGCATGTACGGGTGCATTGCCAAAACCATCGTCTCGAATCAGCGCGGCTGCATTAAAGGCCAAGCATTGCAGGATTACATTAACAACAACGTCAAAAATCGCCCGATCGAAAAGCTTAACAAAACCTTTGCCGCTGTCGCCACGAATTTGAGCACTGGTGAAATGATGGTGTTTCGTTCGGGCAATACCGGCATGGCGGTCCGCGCGTCTTCTTCCGTGCCAGTGTTCTTTGAACCCGTCACCATCAATGGTCAAGATTATGTCGATGGCGGGTTGGTCGCGCCTGTTCCCGCTAGCGTGGCGCGCAGCATAGGTGCAGATTTTGTCATCGCCGTGGATATTTCAGATCGCCCGCAAGACAGAAGCACGGCGGGCATCACCGACATCATGTGGCAAACCTTTTCCATCTTCGGAAAAACCATCAACCGTTATGAGCAAACCAATGCTGATGTGATGGTGCGTCCTGTGACTTACGGCCTACCATCTGTGGATGTAAGTGGCAGAAACAAAGCCGTGCTCGAAGGTGAAAAAGCAGTCGCGAAAATTTTGCCTGAGTTAAAAGCCAAGCTGGCAAAATTGAATGAAGAAAAGCATGTGGCGGGGATGCCGTGATTGGCTTGGCGTAATTTGGAATAAAAATTCACCGAGCGAGGCTTACTTAATCGAATTTTGTTAGACTGTTCGAAAGTAATCTAAGGAGATTGCATCATGCTAACCACCATAGAAGTGACGATTGATAAGACAGGACACTTACACTCGGTTGAATCGTCTCAAACCATCAAGCCTGGGCGCGCATTATTGACTTGGCTTGAGCCTGATGCTGCGCACGAACCCGCTTTGATGGCTGAAACAGCATTGAAACAAGATTGGCTCAACCCAGAAGAGGACGCGGCATGGGCACATTTCAGCAGGGCAAGTAGTCGTATTGCCCTTTCCGTTCTCAGACCTCAGCCGAAAAAAACTGCGCCCAGCTTTATTGTTGGTAGATGCAGGGCGAGGCGAATGGATCGCCTGCCAGATAACCAGCGACTTGGCTGCGGTTGCTATGCAGCTTAGTCGAATGGCTATGCAAAGCTCACCAGCAGCCCTTATGCAGATTCTCAAGCAATCACACTGACGGACAGTGATTTTGCCGAAGGAGGATTGCAGCGCGTAAGTTATCTGCGCCCCAGCAAATTGTTCACTTGCCACGAATCGCCTCCAGTTAATACTGTTGGCTTACTCAATATGGCTTCATTGCAACAGGAGAGGTGGCTCGAACAGCGGTTGTTCGGATAATTCAAGGCTAGCAATAAGCAGTAGTCATACAATCTAAGCTACAAAATAATAGGGGCGCTCACCTCAGGTGAACGCCCCTAGCTTTGTGATGCGCAGTTATTTCTAACGCTTAAGGCTTAACTTCTGGTGCGGGTGAAGCAGCTGGCGCAGGTGCAGCTGTAATGGTGGTTTCTTCAAGCAACCTTGGGAATAAGTAGCCGCTACCAAAATCACGGTTGATTACCACCACGCCCGTGAGCACAACTTGATCTCCCACGTTGGCCAGTTGCGTCGTCGTGCCCGTTAATTCGTTGGTCTCCGCTTTAGCATCACCCGTGCCATCCTGAATATGAATGAAGTTGCGCTTCTTGATGCCTTTAACCACCTTCACCACCTTGCCTTGCACGTTCACCGTTTTCCCCGCGAGTGCGTCACCGTTTTCGTAAATTGAGATAACGGATTTCAAATCATCCGCTGCGCTGGCGTTGAAAGAGGCAAGCCCCAGTGTGGAAACAAGCCCAGCTAATACGATGGAAAGCAGCTTCATAAAAACTCCTGAAATAAAGTTGAAAGTGAATTTTGAAATATTGGTTTGCAGTATATCATTCGTGTGCCTTACCTAAACCAATGCTGTTGAAGCATGAGAAAAGCGGCGCGGAAAGATGAATTTAGAAACTTCAGTTTTAAATTTAAAATTCTAAGATTAGTAAATTACTAGATAGTTTTTGCTTTTCTAGATAACCACCATGTGTATAGTTGAGAAGCCGCAATAGAAGAAATAATTCCTAGCAAAAAAGATAATGTTAAATCAGCAATACTGCTTATCAAAGATGGTTTGCTAATGGAGCTCATTATGTCTTTTAGTCATTGTAGCTCTAGAACATCAATTTTTTGTGCTTCATTTATCTGTCTTTGAATCTCAAAAAAGCTAATTTTATCCTTCTTGATTTCAAGCTGAACTTTGTTCCATGAATCTTGCTGAGCAATGAATTCGATGTTGGCTTGCTGCGCCAATGTGGAAGTTTTACTTAATGCCTCTTTGATTTGATTTAGATTGTATTGGCCTATATTGGAAGTCATTTCTTGCAAAGTAACAAGATGAGTATTAAGGCGTTGAATACTTTCAGGTGACCTGCTCATTATCCAAATGTTTGAACGTAAATTGCTTTCTTCGCCTATAGTTAAAATATAAGCTCTGATAATCAGCACTAGTAAAATCAACATCAACATTGATATTAAAAGGGTGGAGCGCCACTGCGGCAACTTTATATTTCCATTGAAAATTGACATACATTAGCCTTTTCAAAACATATTCATAATTGGTGTCACATAATCAGGTCAGTCCACGGTTTTAAGCTGCCTTGAGCATGAAATCAACATGAATAGTATCGTAGGGAAAGACGATCATTCCATCGTCTGTTTTTGACAGCAACCCCGCGTTAAGCAGCGCAGTCACATCACCATGCACGGCTTTGACATCGCGCTCCACACGCCGCGCTGCCTCGCGTATAGACATAGCGCCCGCGCCTGTCATCGCGTTCAGCAGCTCCCAGCGTTTGCCGGACAACACCTTGAACAGCAGATCGGGCGATTCAAAGCTGATACGTGGCGCGGAAGCTTTGCCGCTCTTCCATGTCTGAGTGAAGTTACCCAACGTATCCGTCAATGGTTGTACATCAATCGTTACTGTTTTCATCGCGCCACCTCTTCACATCTTCAAAAAAATCCGCCACTAATTTATCTATCGAGACAAAACGGTATTTCACTTCCTTGCCGCTCACATGCTTATGGTCACCTTTGCCCGCCTCATTGTCGTAACGCAACACACATTCACCTACAGCCACGAACGCCAGCCGATATTTGTAGCGATGCTTGCTGCCGGAAAGCGACTCTGGCACTTCCCAAAGTACCAGTTCAGCAAAAGCCTGTTCTGCAACTGGTACTCGTCGGTTGAATAATTCGCGGGCTTTCATGTTGGAGACAATAACAACAGCCTAGAGTGTTGTCAACTAGCCCAACAGTGTGGGCTTCCATTCATGGTTAAACATGCTGATGAAAATGCCAGCCACATCGACAAAATATGGCAAACACGTGGCGCAGTTGAGGGTGAATTCGTAAGCTACTTTTACTTGGCTCAGCGTTTAACCGTGATTGCGGGTTCATCCACACGAACCGCTTCGCCCTCAATCACTTGCCCTTTGGGCTCTGCGCCCGCAAAGATGTCGCTGCGCTTGGGCGCGCCGCTCGGTGTTTGAAAGTTCTGCATATGTTGCTTCATCTGCTTGCGCAGTTCGCGCGTTTTCCACCAGAAGATACTGCCACCTATCACGAGCATAATCAGGAGTGATGTCAGTAACACCGCTGAGAACATCAGCGCCACGCCCGCCAATGCAATCGTCATGACAGTCGCTACTGTTTTGCGCAACAGGCTGGGTGGGTGGGTTGAAGTGTAGGAAATAGTTTTCATCTGCATGGTGTGATTTGATTTCACGTTTTTGTAGGAGCGAGC
>CANFCA010000013.1 GCA_947445045.1 Gallionellaceae bacterium | reverse complement strand
TATGGGTAGCCTGGGCGCAATGCAACAAGGCTCAAGTGATCGTTATTTCCAAGAAGGCGAAGCCAATCGAGATAAGTTGGTGCCGGAAGGCGTAGAAGGTCGTGTGCCTTACAAAGGCAGCGTGCTTGCGGTGGTTCATCAACTAATGGGCGGATTGCGCGCCAGTATGGGTTATTTGGGTTGCGCCGACATCGCCACTGTGCATGACAAAGCTGAGTTCGTGGAAATCACTTCATCCGGCATAAGAGAATCGCATGTGCATGATGTGCAGATCACCAAGGAAGCGCCAAACTACCATATCGATTAACTGAAGTCGGGTTGACGCAAGCGTCAGCCGACATCTCTATAAATTTATCTGCGGTTCGCTTGCGCTAGCCCATTCAATAAAAATATGCCCCATAAAAAAATCCTCATCCTTGATTTCGGTTCGCAATACACTCAGCTTATTGCACGTCGTGTCCGTGAAACCTATGTGTATTGTGAGTTGCATCCTTGTGATGTCACGGATGATTTCATTCGTACTTTCAATCCAGCGGGCATCATCTTGTCAGGTGGGCCTAACTCGGTAACCGAAGGCGATACGCCGCGCGCACCGCAGGTTGTGTTTGAATTGGGTGTGCCGGTGTTGGGCATTTGTTATGGCATGCAGACCATGGCGGCTCAGCTTGGTGGTGCGGTTGAGACTGGCGCTGTACGTGAATTCGGCTACGCCGAGATTCGTGCGCAAGGTCACTCTGCTTTGCTGCGCGACATTCAAGATAGAGCCAATGAACAAGGCCACGGCTTGATTGACGTGTGGATGAGTCATGGCGACAAAGTAACGAAATTACCGGATGGGTTTTCAGTCATCGCCAGCAACGCCACCACACCGATTGCGGGAATGGCCGATGAAGCGCGGCATTTTTATGCGCTGCAATTTCATCCTGAAGTGACCCATACTAAGCAAGGCAAGGCGATGCTGGATCGTTTTGTACATGATATTTGCGGTTGTGGACAAGACTGGAACATGCCCAATTACATCGACGAGGCGGTAGAAAAAATCCGTGCTCAGGTCGGTAGTGATGAAGTGATCTTGGGCTTGTCGGGTGGTGTGGATTCTTCCGTCGCTGCAGTGTTGCTGCATCGCGCGATAGGCAAGCAATTGACTTGTGTGTTTGTGGATAATGGCTTGTTGCGTTTGAACGAAGGCGTAGAAGTGATGAAAACCTTCGCCGATCATTTGGGGGTTAAAGTGATCCACGTGGATGCCAGCGCGGAATTTTTGGGCTTCTTGGCGGGTGTCTCAGACCCTGAGAAAAAACGCAAAATCATCGGACGTGAATTTGTTGAAGTATTCCAACGCGAAGCAAAAAAACTACCGCAAGCGAAATGGTTGGCTCAAGGCACAATCTATCCCGATGTGATTGAGTCGGGTGGTGGCAAAAACAAAAAAGCCCATAGCATTAAATCGCATCACAACGTGGGTGGATTGCCGGAAAGCTTGCATCTCAAATTGCTCGAACCCTTGCGTGAATTATTCAAAGACGAAGTACGCGAACTCGGCGTGGCAATGGGCTTGGATCACGATATGGTTTATCGCCATCCTTTCCCGGGGCCAGGTTTGGGCGTTCGTATCTTGGGCGAAGTGAAAAAAGAATACGCTGATTTATTGCGCCGTGCCGATGCTATTTTCATGGAAGAATTGCGCGCCACTAAAGATGAAGATGGATTATCTTGGTACGAAAAAACCTCACAAGCTTTCACAGTGTTTTTGCCCGTTAAAAGCGTTGGTGTAATGGGCGATGGTCGCACTTACGAATGGGTGGTCTCATTACGCGCCGTGCAGACCCAAGACTTTATGACCGCGCACTGGGCGCATCTACCGTATGAATTGTTAGGCAAGGTTTCCAATCGCATCATCAACGAGGTGCGCGGCATCAATCGTGTGGTGTACGATATTTCAGGCAAGCCGCCTGCTACGATTGAGTGGGAATGATTTATCGCCTAACAGCATAGCTCAATGATTGTTCTACATAAGTTATAAGCCCTTTATATAATGGGCTTATAAGTCGCATCAATACTTCAAATTAGCTAGCTTTAGCCCCTCTTTTCCTCTATTTAGAAATAATCCGAGCAGCTATTCTGCTATAGCTTGGACAAGCATCTAATTCAGCTGTCTCAAGCGTTCTCGACAATTTTCACTTTAGTCTTAGGATGTATAAACGTGAGCGTTTGTACATCTTGTTGGAATATTTTGGTGTTTAGCTAATATGTTGGATGAAACCACAACGATTAAATCAGAACAAGTCAGGCAGTTGTTTACTGGCTTTCCGATAACGCTTGTCAGCAGCGGAATTCTTGCAGTCATACTCGCGTTTTCCATGTGGAATGATGTTGAACACGAGGTGGTTATTTCTTGGTTTGCTTCGGTTGTAGTTATCAATGTCCTGAGATCGATTCTTGCGCGAGCATATTCACGATCCTTGCTGATTAAGGATGTATCTTTTTGGCTACTGCTTTTTAGGTTGGGAGCTTTTGTAGCAGCAACGGTATGGGGACTTTCTGGAGTTGTATTTTTTATATCCGGGGATGTCTTACATCAAATCTTCCTTATATTCATTCTGACTGGTTTTGCTGCGGGCGGAACCATTGCTTATTCAGTTGATATTGGCTGCGCTATTCCCTTTGTGGTTGCCACGTTATTGCCTTTCATGATTAGAGTTTTTAATGAAAACGGTCAATACACCTCAGTCATGGCGATTGCGGTGGCTGTCTTCATTGGCTTTATGATAATTAGCATGCGTCGAATTTATCGAAATACCACAGAGACAATTCGTATGCAGATTCAGGCTACCAATCGCGCCAATGATTTGTATGAGTCCGAGACTAAACTTCGAACCTTTTATGACTCAACCAGTGATGCAGTTTTATTGCTTAATGATCAAGGAATATTTGACTGCAATAGAGCCAGCTTGTCTCTTTTTGGTTGTTCAACTCGAGAGCAGCTATATGCAAAAAGTTTAGTTGAGCTGTCTCCCGCGAAACAAATTGCTGATATAGATTCCGTGACATTTGTGCGTGATTATCTTATCCAGACTAAAGTCACTGGCAGCTATCGATTTGAATGTTTATTTCAGCGTGTGGATACTGGTGAGATATTTTCAGCAGACGTGCTTTTAAACTCTATGGAGCTGCATGGTAAGGGAATACTTCAAGCTACGATTCGTGATATCACCGAAAGAAAAAAGGCAGAACAAGTATTGAAACTACATAAGCTGGTGATTGATTCCGCGAATGATGGGTTTCTGCTACTTGATAGAGAGGGTCGTTTAGTGGAGGCTAACGCTGCCTACGAGAAAATGTCTAGTTACGACTTAAATGAGTTGGTCGGAATGAACATCCTCCAATTGGAGGAGGTAGGGGTTGAAGCTATTGAATTTAAAACTCGACTCGCAAAAATTATTGAACAGGGGCATGACCAATTTGAAACGCGTCATTTGCATAAAAATGGTCATTATTTTGACGTGGAAATTTCTGCTACGTATATGCCCGAATTGCAGCAGTTTTTTGTATTTTGCCGAGATATCAGTAGTCGAAAAAAATCTGAGCAAAAAATTCATCAATTGGCTTTTTATGATGCGCTTACCAAATTGCCGAATCGTCGATTATTGATGGATCGCTTGCAACATGCGATGGCGGTTAGTTTGCGTAACAGTAACTACGGCGCTTTGATATTTATTGACTTGGATCACTTTAAAACAATTAATGACACGCAAGGTCATGGTGTCGGTGACAAGTTGTTGATAGAGGTGGCGGAGCGCTTGCTGGCATGTGTGCGCAAGAGTGATAGCGTTGCCCGATTAGGTGGGGATGAATTCGTCATATTGTTAGAAGGTCTGAGTGGGAGCTTGAACGAAGCGGCGACTCAAGCTGAAATTGTGGCTGAAAAAATTCGCTACCAGTTAGGTAAAAATTATCAGTTAGATGATTTTGAATGCCAAGTTTCGTCAAGTATGGGTATTTGCTTGCTACTTGGATATACCGAGAGTGTAGATGATTTGTTCAAGCATGCTGATGTGGCTATGTATCAGGCAAAAGCTGCAGGGCGCAATACTTTCCGATTCTTTGATCCGAAAATGCAAGCAGTACTGGATACCCGTGCTGAATTACAAGCCGCATTGCGCTATGCATTAGAAAAGCAGCAATTCCGTTTGTATTATCAAATTCAAGTGGACAATCAACGCAGGCCATTAGGTGCGGAAGTATTGTTACGTTGGGAACACCCGGAGCGCGGCCTTGTTTCGCCTATGCAATTCATACCCCTAGCTGAAGAAACGGGGTTAATTGTCCCTATCGGTTTATGGGTATTACAAACTGCTTGTATGCAACTCAAGATATGGCAAGACGATGCGCAGACATGCACGCTCACTTTGGCGGTTAATGTAAGTGCCAAACAATTTCGACAAGCTGATTTTGTAGCACTAGTGCAACGGACACTAGTGGAAAGTGGCGCGAGAGCATCGCAGCTGAAGTTGGAACTAACTGAAAGTATCGTGTTAGAAAATGTTGAGGACACGATCCACAAAATGCGTGAACTCAAATTGCTGGGTGTCAGTTTTTCGATGGATGATTTTGGAACGGGCTATTCTTCATTACAGTATTTGAAGAGATTGCCACTTGATCAAATTAAGATTGATCAGTCATTCGTGCGTGACATAAATAGTGACAATAATGATGCGGTTATTGTGCAAACCATTATTGCCATGACAGCTGCACTGGGTCTGAACGTCATTGCTGAGGGCGTAGAGACGCAATCTCAACTGGAATTTTTGGAGATGAGTGGTTGTCATGCATTCCAAGGCTATTTGTTTAGCAAGCCCATACCATTAGTAGCGTTTAAAGGGCTGTTGGCTGAGTATCTTGAGACGGAGGTTCAGATTGATTTGTGATGTTTAAGAAAATAAATATTTTCTGGTAATAACTATATTTTGAGAGGAATGTTGATGAGAAAAAATACTCCGCTGCGCATACCAGTTACAAATGGATTGAAAGATATTTACGGGATGGATATGCATTCTGCCTATCAAGCTGCCTGTCTAGGACAGTTTAGTGTGGTTGCATTTAGTCGATTAGCTTCCGCAATTGCCGTTATTCGTTCTGCGCTTGAGCAGAAACAGACAAAGATTCCCTTTGCCGTTGAGACGCTGGATCAAGCGATAGAAGCCTTAGCTGTGGTTAGGTCGCGGGGCGATGATACCGATGTGTGGGAAATATTAGAGAACGAACGCCCTGTTGTGCTTGCAGGGATTGATATGGTTGAAGAGTGTATGGGAACTTTGGATGTCCTGCTCATCGCCCAGACCGCTGATCAGTTACTGACTGAAGTTCTGGGAAATCAGGTTAGTTCTACCTAAATCATTTTATTGCAATTTCAATCCTGGCAAAATCATACCTTGATTGCCTCTATTCGTAAGAACGAAATCTCGCATTTCGGGGTACATTAGAATTTGTTCTCGGAATGTTGAGTTGATTAATTTGTGCTCAAGTTGTAGTTAAAATTCTAAAAATATTTTGATAACTAGTAAACGGGGGGAACGGTGCAGCCACATGATATTAAAACACTTGAGGGATGGGTAAGCTTTCTCAGCCAGGCTGAAATTCCAGTATTGAAGCAATCACAGCGCGATCTGAATAAATTGTTTGAGAATATCGAGAACATCAGTGCGCGTGATGTTGCTGAGGTTATCTCGCATGATCCAATGATGACGGTGAAATTGTTGCGATACCTGCAAGGCCATAAGCACCGTAAGCAGGAACACGAGGTCGTACAAGTTGAGCAAGCACTTCTGATGCTAGGAGTAGAAGCATTCTTTAACAAGTTACCAGCAAAACCCTTGATTGAAGAAATGCTACTGGGACATACCGGCGCATTGATAAGCATTTTGCAGGTGGTGCATCGCTCACACCGCGCATCATATTACGCCCTTGATTGGGCGGTACGCATGCGTGATATGCATTTTGAAGAGGTTCGTATTGCAGCTCTGTTACACGATCTGGCAGAGCTTCTGGTGTGGTGCTTTGCGCCAGCCAGCATGCTGAAAATCAATGCAATGCAGCAGCAGGATAAGACATTGCGTAGCCGAGTAGCACAGGAGCAGATATTGGGATTCGCGCTAGTTGATTTGCAATTAGCATTGACGCGTGAGTGGTCATTACCGAAGTTGTTATTGACTTTAATTGACGAAGAACACGCCACGCAGTCTCGCACGCGGAGTGTTGTTCTGGCAGTCAATCTTGCGCGCCATTCAGCCAAAGGTTGGGATGATGCCGCGCTCCCAGATGATTTCAAAGACATTAGCAAATTGCTCAATATTAAAGTTGAAGATGTCATTGTTATGATCGGTGCAGAGACAGGGAATGTATGTGATCTCAATAAACTTCACTAAAAAGTCACCACAGCGAGTGACTGAAGTTGAGTTTTCTCAAAATAATCACTTTTAAATTGTTACCCGCTGTTAGCTTTTGACCAATCCTGCAAGTTGAAATAGCGCTTTTTCTCCGCTTTATTCTCCGCTTTAATTACGATCTAAGCTGTTACCTTGGTACAGGTGAAAAGACCAAGATTGTTATCGTGCATTCAACTAGCTCAAGGAATCGCTATGACACAGCCAACAGTCGTAAACTTATTTGGCAAAGACAAAGAAAAGTTACTTGCAGAATCACAAGCAATTATTGCGGCAAGGGGACAGATAGAAGCTGAAATGCAGGCTGAACTGTCAGCACAGGAGCGCGCGCGTATCAGTGCGCACGCAAAGCTGCTTGCCCAATCTCGTGCGAGCACAGAAATGGAACTTGCAGCTCAACTGAAAGCGCAGTGCAAAGAAGAGTTCAAGCTTGCCGAAGTTGTGCAAAATAATCTCCAAGTGTCAGCTAATGCTAAGCGTGAGACAGAGGAAAAGCTGGCTGTTGAGCTGAGCTTGCAGGTTGAAACTCAAGCTAAGCTTGCGGCAGAGCAGCAAGCACAAGTTGAATTGAATAATCGTTTGGAGCAAGAAAAAAAATCGCGTGAGGCAGCTGAAGCATTGAGCAAAGCCGAGCGCGAGGTGGCTGAGTTATTAGAGACGGAATGGCGCACCAAACTTGATGAAAAGATCGCTGCAGAGCGAAAACTTAAGTCAGTTCAGAATGAAGTGGCAGAGCTGGTGGCAAGCACAGAGAGAGTGAGTGCTGAGCTCAATGCGGCGGAACAGATGCAAATCAGTTACGCCGGAAAAAAATTGAAATTGGAAACTCAGCTCCGTGAATTGACTTTGTTTAAAGAGGGATCCAAAAAAAATAACTCACGTGCGCCTAGTATTAAGAAGTCAGATGAAGTCTCTGAAATCGAGCAGCCAACGGTAGAGAGTCAAGTTGCAGTGACAGCGCCTTCTAGTTTAGTGGTTTGTAGCGAAACGAAATTATTGTCCGAAGGCGAGGCGATGCTGGTTGCATTCCAAGAAGCCGAGTTGGCTGCACTAGTTAAAGTCTCAGAAGAGCGTGCTGCTGAGAAATCATTTGTTCAGCGCAAAATTTACGAAGATCAAATTAAAGCGGAAGCGGCACTTAAAGAGCAATCTGAGCGTTTGGCAATTGAGTCGGCTAGGCAACTTGAGGAAGATGCAAAGAATCTGGCCCGCATAGAAGCTGAACGTAAACGTGATGCTGAGAAAAAGGCGGTTGAGCTTTTGATGTTGCAGGTAGAGGCTGATAAAAATGCCGCGCTGCTACAAGACCAAACGAATGTGATGTTGCAACAAGCTGTAGAAATAGCTCATGAGCGTCTGGAAAAAGAAGCGCAGGCTAATCAATTGGCTGAACGCAAGTTGGCTGTCGAGATCGAATTGGCAGAGCTTGAAGCGCGGCGACTGACGGCAATTACAACTGAAATGCTTGAGATTGAGCTGAAGCTTGCGAGTGAGGAGAAACAATTAGCGCTCATTCAGGAGCAAATCAAATTGGAGGAACAGTTACGATTTGCGACTGAGCGAAATATCGAAATCGAAGCAGAATGTAATACGCATATTCAGACACGTTTGATTGCCGAATTAAAGGCGATTGAATCAGGAAATGAGCGTATCGAGATTGAGGAGCAAGCTACCGAAATTGCCGCGAAGTCAGATGAAATCAACAAGCAAGCAATCCAAATGGAAATTGAGTATACGAAAGCGGCAGAGCATGCATTGCATTTGTCTCAATGCAGAATTGACCTGGAAATAAATGCACTGCGTGCCGAGCAGGAAAGGTGCTACGCTGAGGAATTGGCTATCGCCACCTTGCAAGCAAGGATAAACGCATCAATATCAGCGCGAAAAGTAGCCCTCTCACGTACTGAGAAAATGGAAAGATTGCTTGTTGATGAAGAACAGAAAAGCACTCAGCGAGCGAATCAAATGTCTGTGCAACATGAACAGTTTGAGAAGATGCGGTTGCAACTTGAGCAGCAGCAATTGGAGCAAGAAAGAAAGTTGGCAGAGAAATTTTCTCAGCATTCGGTTTCAATGCAAACACCGCCAACTAAGCCTGTTCATGGCAACACAGATTTTGTGAGTGATAAGAATGCCGCTACAGCCAGTGTTGAGGAAGAGCATGAGGCAACACAGCGCGTCAATGCACTCATTGAATTGTTAATGAGACCCAAAGCAGCGCTTGAAAATAAAGCAAAGGATAGTTTGGGTAAATTTTCGCCTGATGAATACTATGTCGATCAGGTCGTTCAAACCAAGCTGGAAGCCGAGCATCGGCTATTGAATGAGTGTTGGAAAAATACCGGGCGCAGCCGATCCAAGCCCAAGAGTCGGACATTAAATTGACTGGGGTGGATGCGAAATGGTTGCTTTTAAACTGGAGTAGTGAATGACCGTCGTTGCCGTGTTTAACCAAAAGGGTGGGGTTGGTAAAACCACGACATGCCTGAATGTCACTGCCGCGCTGGATTTACTGAATAAATTTCCCATTGCGATTGATTTGGATCCTCAAGGGCATCTATCGCTTTCCAGTGGGATTAGGTTTGTCCCACCAGATTACGGTATGGCCGCATTCTTCAAACATAAGACTCCCCTGGAAAGCCTGTTGCGAGAAACCAGTCGTGGCTGGTTGATTGCGCCAGCGTCATTAGAATTGGCAAAAATTGATGCGTTGCTTGGCAGTGATGCCAAGGCTGCCACCTTATTAAAATCCGGTTTGAATCAAGAGATCGCGCTTTCCGGCGCTCCTGTACTTATCGACTGTTGCCCTATGTTGGGGGTGTTAACTCTGAATGCGTTATTAGCATGTGACCGGGTATTGATTCCTGTCTCGGCAGATTTTCTATCGATGCAAGGTGTCAACCGATTAGATAGCGCATTAAACGTTTTGGAGAAAAAATTGCAACGTAATTTGGAGCGTCGCATCGTGATTACTCGATTTGATTCTAGACGTAAATTGTCGTATGAGATTTTTGATCACCTTCAAGAACGTTATGGAAATTTGGTTTGCAATACTCGCATCGGAGAATCCGTGGGGTTGGCCACCAGCCCGATGCACAATATGGATGTGTTCGCATTTGCGCCCAATAGTCCCGGTGCGTTGGATTACATGGCTTTGACGACCGAACTATTAGACAGTGGCTTTTTTGATGGAGCCCATTGAAGCGAATGTCAGACAGTAAATATTACATGTGCCAAACAAGTAAAGTTGATTGATGCAAGTCATCAACCGTGACAGACTTATCCGGTGCATGATTGGGAATCGTAAAGGTACTGCTAATCAGAATAGAGCCTGATTGCATTTCAGCCTGTGCCTTTAGCCAAAGTTTTTGCATAGGAATCGGCGAAAGATAGGCAAACACTACATCGTATTGGGATAAGTCTGCATCCCATAGATTGCCCCAATCTACCTGACAGTTGCGATAGCCCCCCAGTCGGATTCGTAGCCAACTCCATATAAATGGCAACGGTGCCGTTTCGACACCCACGTAGAATCCTTCTGGACGAGCTTGAGCAAGGTGCGTTAATACTCCGCCTAAGCCTGATCCCAAATCAATAAATTTCAATGCGTGATCGGCTTCTGTTTCAGGCAGCAAATTTTCTAATGCATCCCAAACTTTATTGCTGGAAAGATATAACGGGACTTGGGTACGAAACGTACTCCAGTAAACGACCAGCAAGATCAGAAAAGCACCCAGTGATAGGCTGGGAGGCAACTCGAAACCCAGCATAAAAACGATAGTGGGTGCAAACAATAGTTGGATCAACAGCCACCATTTAGCCAGTCCAAAAATAAAACTTAAAGTAGCCGCAACAACGCCGCATGACCAAGCAAGCAACATGGGTGAAGCGCTCACTTCAGCGATTCCAGCTGCATACTGAATCACTACATACGCACAGAACTGAAGCAGTAATGCGATAACCGAGGGGGGGATGGATTTGAGGGTACGCCGCATATTAGAAAAAGTGCATTGCTCAGAATTGAAATTGAAAATCGGAATGGCTAACTTGCTGAAATAGTATTTAGTGCGGATGCAAATTAGTTTTCTTACGGTTGAGTTTACTGCATGTGAAAAAAGTAAACACAGTTAAACATCATTGGTGAAAATTTATTAGGGAAACGCTGATTAATTCCGTTCGCCCTGATAACCAGCGACTATGCTGTCGTATTTGGACAGCATAGTCGAATGGCTAGTTGTTTCATCAGCCTGTCGAAGGGTAAGTGATTTGACTCGTTGAATTATAACCCCAGCCACTCATGGCTCGACAAGGCTCTCCTGAGTTTATCGAAGGGCTCACCACGAACGGCGGGGCTTAATCAGAGTTTCCTTAGGAATTTATTGGGTAGAAATTAAACTTTAATTTCACCCTAAAGTTTCTCAATCTGCTGCCGATACTGAAACTAGTTGTTATTGTTTTTCAAAGTGTGAGTGCTTGAAAGTTGGTTTGACAGCTTGCAAGCGTAGTAAAGCTCCCAGTCCTCTACCCTTGGTTCGGGTAGAGGTATTTTTTGTAAGTGAAATTCCTACAATATTTGCGAAATATTGCTGACATAAGT
>CANFCA010000012.1 GCA_947445045.1 Gallionellaceae bacterium | reverse complement strand
TCGGTTTCCGTTGTTTCGATTGGATCGAATCTATGTGCGTGGTTTTAGTGTCATACACAGCAAAGTGCATGTGGGAGGAGCTTGGCAGAGACTGTCTGACCATGCCGCACTATCTACCAAGCTGAAGCGCAATGAGTAGCATTCACCATGTCGCGGAGAATCAACTCACGTTAATGCAAAACGGGGCGGAATTTTTCCCCCAGCTTTGCAAAGATATTGCCGCAGCACAGCATTCGATTTATCTGGAAACCTACCGCTTCGTTGATGATGTAATTGGCCGGTTGGTTGCTGAGGCATTGCAACATGCGGCCACGCGAGGTTTGGTGGTGAGGGTGCTGTTAGATGGATTTGGCTCGGCTGAATTGTCGCCAGATTGGCTGAACGAATGGCGTATGGCAGGGATTGAAATGCAGTGGTTTCGCCGCGAGCGTTCACAATTTCGCATACGTCGCTATCGTTTACGTCGCTTGCATCGCAAGTTAGTTGTAATCGATGGCGGGGTGGCTTATATCGGTGGCATCAACATCATGAATGACGTGCCAGCACATACTGAATTAACGATGCCGCAACTGGATTATGCGGTGCGGGTACAAGGTACCGTGGTTGGCGAAATTCATCAGACCATGCGGCATCTATGGGGTGTCGTGTCATGGGCAAATTTCCGCAGAAGGGGGAAACAATTTTTTGCCAGTGTCGTTGATAGGCCGCATGACGTTGCTTCGCCCTCCCTCACTTTTGTGGTGCGTGACAATGTACGCCATCGTCGTGATATTGAGCGTGCCTATTTAACTGCGATAGCCAACGCACAAAGTGAAGTTATTATTGCTAATGCTTATTTTTTACCAGGTCGAATTTTTCGTCGTGCGTTAAAGCAAGCAGCACATCGAGGGGTACGTGTCGTACTATTGTTACAGGGTCGTGTAGAGTATGTCATTCAACATTATGCGACTCGTTCGTTGTACGAAGAGTTGCTCGCCGTGGGTGTTGAGATTTATGAATATCAAGCAAGCTATTTACACGCGAAAGTGGCTGTTATTGATGGGAAATGGTCAACGGTAGGTTCTTCGAATATTGATCCGTTTAGTTTATTGCTGTCACGTGAAGCCAATTTAGTGGTGAACGATGCGAGCTTTGCACAAGCATTGTGTTCGAGTTTGCTTGAGATTATTGCGAAGGATGTAAAACGAATTGAGTCTGTTAAAGGTGATTATTTCGCCCCTTTTTTGTCACGTATTAGCTATGCTGTGATTCGCTTTCTGGTAGGTA
Organism: Gallionellaceae bacterium; assembly: GCA_947445045.1. Lineage (GTDB taxonomy): Bacteria > Pseudomonadota > Gammaproteobacteria > Burkholderiales > Gallionellaceae > Gallionella. Next base: position 10,050 of record CANFCA010000012.1, on the reverse strand, counting down.
TCATGGGCTTCTCCAAGTGGCATTGAATTACACTCCCTGAGTTTAATTCGCACCACCGGCCACCCAATCGACTATCGTTTGAACTTCGGTTGGAGTTAGGCTACCCGTTGGAGGCATAGGGTTGCCACTGCAAGGGATAGCTGATTTAATTTTGTCTATGAGTACACTGCTAGTAGGGCGTGGATCACCCACTACCACACGAAAATTTGGTGAGCAGCCAGAACTTGGAATGCCGATTAACCCCGTAGTAAGGTTTGCAGCGATAGCAGCAGGGCTGCTCAGATCCAGATTGCCATTGGCGTTTCCTGTGTGACAGGATCGGCAGTTGGCATCAAAGATTGGCCACACATCTATGGCAAGTGTTCTGTCTGCGCTAGCCACGCCTAAAGTAACCGTGCCGAGTGTTGTGCCTGATGAAGATTTGACGCTGACGTTGGCGATGTTATTGGCTGGCACAGTATTAATAGCCACATTGGCGTTGATGACCGTCGGCGAGATGACTACTGCTGGATAGTTGATGCCATCAACACTGATGGACATACCGCTCACAAAGTTAGTCCCAACTATTGATAATGGTTGATTGCTTACTGGTGCCATCACCCCGTACGGAACGATAGATTTAACTGTTGCAGGTTGGGGTGTGTTGCTGGATGAGCTTGAATTACCTCCACCACCGCAGGAGACAAGTGTTAAAGACAGCAGGGTAAGGCTCAGGGATTTAATCAGATCATTTAGCATGCGATATTTTCCTTCGTTTAAACCATGAAGCCTAAATCCTGAATTGGAAATTTATTAAGGTTAGGGAATACGGATGCAATTTCCGCTGGGCTTAATCCAAACCATTTCGCCAATGTGCCTGCATATTGATCGACGGAGATGGTGGGGATCAGGCTGCCTGATCCGACATCCAGTGGGTTGTCGATGCTGCCGCCAGAAACAGCGGTTTGCGGGAAGTTGCCATAAATATCTTTGCCTTTCACTGCGCCACCTACGACAAAATGATGTGCGCCCCAACCGTGATCGGTACCATCGCCATTGCTGGTAAAAGTTCGACCAAAATCAGAAGCAGTGAATAGCGTTACGTTGCTGCTCATATCGCCTACGCCAGACAGTGTTGCTAGCGTGTTATAAAAATAGGACACAGCGTGGTCGATTCGAGCCATCAAATCAGCTTGTCCCGTGAGTTGATTGTCATGCGTGTCGAATCCACCGATGCTGACGAAGAATACTTGTCGGTGTGCGCCCAAGGTGGTTTGGCCAGCGATGATGCGTGCCACCGTTCGCAATTGTGTCGCCAGTGAATTGTTGCCGGGTTGATTGTTGTTTGGGTTGGTATATTGAGTCGGTGCGGTAACAGAGGTGGCGGTTGCCAGCATGACGTTATTCAAATCAGTTTGTGCTGCAATGGATCGCTCTACGATTGCTGCATGTTCTTTTTCCAGAAGATTGCTCGCGCCAGTGTTAGTGATGATGGATTTCAGCGGGTTATTGGCTGTGTTGATACCAAATAAGTTCGCCATGCCATCAATGGGTACGGCAGATCCATTGGAGTTGATCTGATACTGATTGATCGTTTCGCCCGCTAAAAAAACGCTATTCCCAGACGAAGACATGTTGGTGAAATTTTGTTTGCCGTTGCTGGTCTTTAACACATCCCCCATGCGTCCGCCCCAGCCATAAATCGGCTTGCTAGGATCAGCCGAATGCCATTGCGTGGTTTGATCGCTATGTGAAAATAGGTTGGCCGGTTTTTGGATCGCACTACTGCGATATGCAACTTTGTCTGCAATCGGCTCAATCAAAGTTCCTACGTTAGCAATTACGGCGGCACGTCCCGCATCAAACAAGGTTTTAAGTTGGGTGAGATTGGGGTGCAAGGCGAAGGCGCGCGTTCCTACGGCATCTATATGAGGAGTGTTCGGTACGATGGGCAGTACCCTCGCAATGGGTAAAGCAATAGATGCTGCCCCGCCGATGCTGCGTGCAGACTGATAGCCGGCCCATGATGAGGTGTCCGTCGCTAACACCATATTGGCGCTATCGTTTCCCCCGCCAAAGTAGAGGCACACAATCGCTTTGTAATCTGAGGTGAAAGTTGAAGCCGCCGCCACGTTCATGGAAAATAAATTGAGCGCAAAGGGCGCGCTGAAAGAGCCTGCTACAGACAGCAGTGTGCCTCTGCGTAAGAATTCACGTCGCGACATATTGATAGGGTTAGTCATGATGTCTGTCCTTACATTATTTCTGCACGAGATATTCGGGCGATGCCATGGTGAGGAATATCGCCAAGTAAACTTTATTTAGGGCGGTGTTGTTCGGGTTGGAGTTAATGGTCGCGAGGATTTGTGTACGTAATCCTGCCGACATATTATTTTGCATTAGTAATAGATTGATGCGATCAACCAAAAGATCTGGCGTGCTAGCCAACGCCAGTTCGGTAGCGTAATCAGGTTGAATGACATTCGAAGTTCCAATCCCTCTAGGAATGGCATTGTGCATATAGTTCAAATAACCCACTACAGAAGTTTCTTCAGTGATCTGCATTTCAGGGGCAACCAAGTTAGCAGCGGCGATACTGGAGTTGGGAGGGATATAGTCAGGACGGAAAAAATTAAATACCGTAGGCGAACTCATCGGCGTTTGACCGATTTCCCGCAAGGGATCGTCAAGGTTGCCAACGGGAAATTGCCCAGTGGCAAGGGTTGATTGGGGGTTAAATGCACGCATCCAATTGGCGAGGCGAACCACAGGTTCACGTAATTTTCCCGCGCTAGGAGCAGTTGAAAATGTCATCGCTTCAGGGTCTAACAACACAGCTTTAATCACCGCTTTCATATCACCACGCACGCCTTGTCCATTGTTGGCGAACACTTTCGCAACGTTGCCAATATAAGTGGGGCTAGGGTTGCTGGTGACCAAGCGTTGTATGAGTCGACGAGCAATGAAAGGACCGACGTTTGGATGATTGAATAGGGTATCCAATGCGATTTTTAGGCTTTCTTCACCAGAAGTGTTGGCTGGGATTGTTACGCCGAGAAAGGTTTTTGGTAAGGTTTCATGGAAATTTGGATAGTTTTGCATCGGCCTCCAATCGCGGTTGGGGTCAGGGGTGCCGCCAAAAAATCGTGTATCTGTTTTATCTGTTCCGTACCAACTCCACCCCGTAAAAACCTTCGCCAATCCTTTGATATCGTCGCTCGTGTAAGTGGCTTTAGGTGGGTTAGTTTCAGTGCCATCTTCGTTGAGCTCCCTGAGTCCAATAGTGAATAATTGCATCACTTCACGCGCATAATTTTCATCAGGCAGTCGAGCGCCAACTGTTTTTTGATTTCGCAATGAGCTGAGATAGTTACCCATCATGGGGTGCAGAGTGACTTGTTCTAATAGGTCTCTAAAATTACCAAAAGCGAATGCGCCCAGCATGTCGTAATATTCAGCCACGCCACGCGGATTATTAGCAAGCGTAGTGTTTTGAAAAGAGATAACAAAAATTTCTGATAGCGCAAATGCCACGCGTTGACGTAGCTGGTCATCACCCTTCACGGCTTTTTGCCAAAACGACTCAAGGAATTGAGCTTCACTTAAATTTTGACCGGCTGGCAATGCTGCTTGAGCTTGGTTCATATAAGTGAAATGCAGTGATTTTGTTGGCTGAGGTTTGGAGAATTGATCGTTAAACCAAGCAGACGTACCCATGTTGCTGAGCCTGTTGATTTCTGCGGCGGTGGGTCCAAATGTTCCTTGGGAAAGTATGCGCGAAGCTTCTGTTGGTGTTGGGTGAACAACATCCGAGGTGGTGCTAGTCGTTCCATTGCCGCCACACGCTGAGAGTAGCGCGCTGAGTAGGGCGGCTTGAGTGAAGATTCGAACCGTTCGATTATTCAAGAAGTTCATCATGGCAACCCCATTTGTTGAAGTGCTCAAAGTTTGTAAAGAACGGTGAGATAGACCGAATTGTCACTGCCAATAAAATTCACACCGACACGTCCACTGAACTTTTTGGTGAAGTCATATTGCGTCCCCCCGCCTATCAACAAGCGACCTTTGACGATAGTAGTAGTGTTGCTTGATCCTGTGAGTCCTGGTGTTCCTAAACCAGGATCGGTAACAGTGGTTTTAACGGTGCTGCGTTCGTATCCCGCTTTAGCAAACACATAAAACGGTTCCATATCGCTCAGTTTTAGCTCGCTTAACTTTAGCGGAAATAGTGCGACACCTGAGAGGCCGAAATTGGAAGATTTGGTATTGCTATTGGGTATGTAGACCGTATCCACATAGTCATAACGCGCTTCCACGGAATACATTTTGCTGATTTGCAAACCCACTAATCCGCCAACAATTGAGTCACCTAATTGTGCGCCTAGATATATCCGCGAAAATTTCGGTTCGACAGTGGAGTTTGTTGCGGCGGTTGTTTCAATAGGTGCTGCGCTGGGGCTGGAAGTTGGCGCTGGAGTAGTTGGCGCTGGAGTAGTTGGTGTGGCAGCAGTGGTAGGTGCAGAGCGAGTGGATGACTTGCGAACAACGGGGGCAGCGACGATAGTGGTATCGGGAGCCGCAGTGGTTGCTCGTCCACGAGTCAGCGCATCCATTTTCGGTGAGGGGACAGCTGCAATGGTTCCCGCGAATACACTTGGTACAGTAAGCGCAAGCGATAGCAAGAGTGAAGTGAGTCGTTTCATATTTTCCCTTGTGGCTACATTCAAAATTTGTACAAAACAGCTAAGTTGATTGATTTATCTTTACCAAGTAAATCCACACCCATGCGGCCTGAAATATTTTTTGTAAACTCGTATTCAGCACCGCCACCGAAAATAAATTGATTTTTGTGGCTGGTAATACGGCCACTGCTCAGAAGAGCTGAGGTGTTGGGCACAGTGTAAGTCTCATTGTTTGTGGTGCGTTCCCAGCCAGCTTTTGCAAACAGGAAATACGGTAGAACATCATTAAGCTTCATTGGGAATCTCGCATTTCCCGTTACGCCTAAACCCGTTGTTGCTGTATCAACAGTTACACCTGCATGCGAAATATTGGAGTCGGATCGCGAGTAATGGCCTTCTATTGCATATCGTTTATCAATTTGAAACCCGATTAATGCCCCTACTGATTTATCGCCGATTTGTATGCCTGTATAGAGAGGGGCTGCCATGCACTGGGCGAATGTAACAGTCGTTAAAAGTACCGCAGCTAAAATTCTTTTCATGTTATTCCTCGTGTGAAATGATAAAACCACATCCCACTTAAACTTTACGCATTGATAACCTGTGCTGATGACATTTGATTTAAAAGTTAGCATATTAAAAGTTGAATGCCATGACCATTTCCGATAAATGGAAAGGTCAAAGTGCTAAGTGGCGTAAATTGGATTTTTAACATGCAAAACAGAGCATGAGCGGTATGAATTTCAGGATGAAAGGCAAGGGGTGTTTTGGCAATATTGCTACTTATTGCATGGAATGACGTAAGATTTGTTTGTCATCATTCAAGGTGTTAAGCCACGGCGCAGGCTATAATCATCACCTGAAATTTATCAGTAACAATCATGCGACCTTCAACATCTTCAAAGCCTGTTTCTAAAAATTCTTCTGATTGGCAAACCATACGCGCGCTACTTCCTTACATGGGGGAGTTTAAGTGGCGAGTGACAATTGCGATGAGTCTGTTGGTGTTGTCTAAGCTGGCTAACGTGTCTGTGCCGTTGGTGCTTAAAGAAATTATTGATGCGATGAGTAGCACGCAGGCGGCACTGGCTATCCCTGTTGCGTTGATTGTTGGCTATGGTTTGTTGCGTTTGTTTAGTACGCTGTTTGGTGAATTGCGCGATGCGGTATTTGCGAATGTGACGCAGCGGGCGATTCGTCGTGTGGCACTGCAAGTGTTCGAACATCTGCACAGTTTGAGTTTGCGTTTTCACTTGGATAGGCAAACTGGTGGGGTATCGCGGGACATTGAACGCGGTACTCGCGGGATTGGATTCTTGCTGAACTTTACGCTGTTCAACATCGTGCCCACTTTGTTGGAAATTGTTTTAGTTGCAGCGATTTTGTTGAAGAAATATAGCGTGTGGTTTGCGGTGATTACGTTTGTCACACTGGTGATTTATATCGCGTTTACGTTATTCATCACCGAATGGCGCATGGTGGTGCGTCGCACCATGAACGATCTGGACTCAAAGGCGAATACGCGTGCGATAGACAGTCTGCTGAATTACGAAACCGTAAAATATTTCGGCAATGAAAAATATGAAGCGCAGCGCTACGATCACAATATGGAGCATTGGGAAACGGCGGCGGTGCGTAATCAAGTTTCGCTTGCGCTGCTTAACTCGGTGCAAAGCGTCATCATCGCTATTGGTATCACCGCGTTAATGGTGTTGGCGGCGGACGAAGTGGTGAGGGGCAAGATGACCGTTGGCGATTTGGTGCTGGTCAACGTGTTCATGATTCAACTGTACATGCCGCTCCATTTTCTCGGTTTTGTGTATCGCGAAATCCGCAATTCGTTAGCTGACATGGAAAAAATGTTCAGTTTGTTGACTGAGCATCGCGAAATTGCCGATGCGCCAAATGCCGAGACATTGGTGATTGGAAAAGCATCAGTGAAATTTCATCAAGTGGAATTTTCTTACGCGCCTGATCGGCAAATTTTATTTGGTGTGAGTTTTGATATTCCGGCAGGACACACGGTAGCCGTGGTCGGGTCGAGCGGCGCGGGTAAATCGACGTTGTCGCGTTTGCTGTTTCGTTTCTACGATATGCAGCAAGGCAGCATTTCTATCAACGGGCAAGACATACGTGGCGTGACGCAAAGCAGCTTACGTGCTGCGATAGGCATCGTGCCGCAAGACACGGTGCTGTTTAACGACACGATCTATTACAACATCGCCTATGGTCGCCCGAACGCTTCCCGCGAAGAAGTAATTGCCGCCGCACAAACCGCACACATCCACGATTTCATCGAGACCTTGCCGCAAGGTTATGACAGCATGGTGGGAGAGCGCGGCTTAAAACTCTCGGGTGGCGAGAAGCAGCGTGTTGCGATTGCGCGTGCAATTTTGAAGAATCCTGAGATATTAATTTTTGATGAAGCCACGTCTGCGCTCGACTCAAAATCCGAAAAAGCAATTCAAGCCGAACTGCGTGCCATCGCACAAAATCGCACTACCTTAATCATTGCACATCGTCTATCCACGGTGATCGAGGCCGATCAAATCTTGGTAATGGATGGTGGAAAAATTGTCGAGCGCGGAACGCATCGCGAATTGTTGAGTCTCAACGCTGTGTATGCACAAATGTGGAACCTTCAGAAACAAGAAGAGGAGTTGCATACTAATACTTGATTTATATTGAAATTTAGGTATGCTTATTCACATTCAGTCATGCTGGCGAGAGATACCCAAATGAAAAAAAGAATAATATTGTTGATGTTGTTGAGCTACGCACTGCCAACACACGTTGCTTTTGCGAAGTCTCATAGTTCAAATCATAAGGCTCATCACAAGACGCATAAAGTTTCAAAAGTGTCTCGAGCTGTATACACCAGCGATGGTTTGTCACCACAACTATCCTCTAACATCGCGCTGATTTTTGACGAGCAAACCCAACTTCCCCTGTATAACAAAAATGCTGAAATGATTGCACCGATCGCTTCCATAACCAAGCTAATGACTGCGATGGTGGTGCTGGATTCGATGTCGCCATTAGAAGAACAAGTGAGTGTAGATGTGGCCGATTTGGATACCCTAAAAGGCACTCGCTCAAGATTGCGAATAGGCATGGCTTTTACACGGAGTGAGATGCTCAAACTGGCGCTCATGGCTTCAGAAAATCGTGCGGCCTCGGCTTTGGCGCGGAACTATCCGGGTGGCATGGTTGCAGCAGTGGCTGCGATGAATGCAAAAGCGCAAGCATTGGGTATGACCAGCACAAAGTTTTTTGATCCGACCGGATTGAATAGCGATAATGTTTCGACAGCACAAGACTTAGTGAAGATGGTCGCAGCAGCACGAAATTATTCTTTGATACATCAATACACCACAACGGGAACGCATTCTGTCGATGGTTGGGGCGGGCGCGAGTTACGCTTTAATAACACCAATCCTTTAGTGAGAAATGCATCGTGGGATATCGGTGTAAGCAAGACAGGTTTCATTAATGAGGCCGGACGTTGTTTGGTGATGGAGGCAACTATCAATCAGCGCCCAGTAATTATTGTACTGCTCGATTCTGTCGGAAAACGTACCCGCATCGGTGATGCTAACCGCATTAAGAAGTGGATGGAAAGTAGCAACACTTATATTCGTACAACAAGACGAGGGTAAGAAATCACTTGCATTTAGACAGGGGCCGTGCCCCCTGTTTTTATTGGGTAAGAATATGGGTGAATCACTTCTACTCATCACTATTGTTACATTAGTGATTCTGACAATACGCAGAGGCAAGCCGGTCATACTTGATAATCCTGTCATTATTGAGCGTGCTGGGCAATACCATATTACGCTCGCGCCCCAGCTTAATCGCGCGCAAAATTTCATTGAACAAATCGTCAAGCAATGTGCCCCTTCCATTACCCAGCAAAGCGAGATCACGACGCAGTTTTTTGAAGTGACAGACCCAAAGGTATTTGCTCAAGGAGAAAATTTCTATTTGTTAGCAATTACTGTTAGGGGAGGCGTTTTATATTTTCAAGCGATTAACCCTCAGCCTTTGCTTCATGATGCGGATAGTCATTTAAAGACAGTGCGCGAATTTTCAGAAGCTGTCATGGCACATCACCCACTTAAGGGCTTATCGGACGAGCATGCGGTAAAGGTTTTATATGATGCAACCCAAGCGGTTGCGAACCAATTGCAAATAGCTGTGAAAATTATTCCCCAATAAACCAAGTGCCTTGTAACTCATGGTCACTAAAGTACTAGACAAGTAAAATGGAAAATCTATACGACATACTGGGCATTGCACCCAATGCATCGACTGATGAGATTAAAAAACGTTATCGTGCAATGGCGATGCGTTACCACCCGGATAGAAATACTGAGTCAGGCGCAGAAGCGCGTTTTAATGCGATTCAAAAAGCGTATGAAGTGTTGTCAGATGCCAAGTTGCGCGATGAGTACAACCAGAAATTTAACGAACGTATCGTGCTTGACCCAGAAGACGAAGCTTACAAACTTTGGCAGTCGTTGTTTAATGCAAATGGTGTAGTAATTACTTCGGAGACTAAGTAATCGTTACGGATAATCAATATCCACTTCGCTACCACCATGATTTTGTAATTCTTTGAGCAAGGTTGCCAGCTTGGATTTAGTGGGTTTTGTTTCGATAGTTTTTTTGATAAGCGCAATTATCGAGGTGGATTTTATAGTGTTGATGCGTTCTTGTATGACGGGTTGATGTTCAGCAGGAAATTTTTTCAGAAACGCCGCCCAGCTGTTTTCAAAGTCTGGCTGAGTCAGACGAACAAAATCAATCAAGGCTTCAAATTTTTTCTGTCCCGCTCTGGCGACAATTTCTCCATTGCCTTGAACGGCGAAAATAACCGCAACAGCTAACACGCCATCGGCATCCATATCTTCTTCTTTAATCGCACCATCGTGATGGTGTTTACGTAACCATTGCGCGCATTGAATGACGCTTAAAGTTTTCTTGCGATTTTCCAATTCACGTTGGAAGTTTTTATGCCCGCCCCAAAAAGTATTGGGGTCTGCATTGCAAAATTTTAAGAACACACTTTTTAGCTGACGCTCTTGCTCATGTGGGGTGTTATCAAACGGGCTAAGCATCGCCACTTCGGGCAGCTTGGCGAGGTCGCGCACTAGACGAAACCCTTGTTGAAATACACGCTCTGCGCCGTGCTCAATGAGTAGATTGATCGCTGCCTCATCGTCATCCTGTAACTGCGCTTGGCTCAATCCTAGTGATATACAACCTACCGTTAAGCGTAACGCTTCTTGAATACCTTCGGCAGTACGGTCATTGGTGAATTTGTCCGCCACCATCGCGGTGATGCCGCTTAAATCATGCAGGAGTTGCGTCGCATCGTTTTGATATT